>JADFMW010000011.1 GCA_022563655.1 Pseudomonadota bacterium | reverse complement strand
GGACCAAATCAGCCGACGATATCCTCGCCACCATCCGGCGCTTCTGCCTCAGCACCCTCGATGTCGCAACGGCACAACAAATAGAACAAATTTCAGAATCAGGACACTAGCGGTGGAGCTTGCGTTGGTAGTCGAGCTGCTCGCGGGTGAGCTGGAAGCCGACGTAGATGCGGTACAGGTTTGCGTCCGCGGCGGGGATGTAGGAGAAGCGCTGCGTCAACTCCTCCCGCGCCGCGACCCGCGTGGCCGCCGCGGGAAACGCGACATCGAGCGAGAATACCCGTTTGGCGATGATCTCTTCGCCGGGGTTGGCGATGACGACGAAGTACTCGAAGCTGCCCATTTCGCTGTCCGCCGCCGGCCCGCGCGAGAATATCATGTCGATCGTGGCGGTGACGTCGACGAAGCCCGTCTGGCCGTACTTGCAGCGGGACCCAATCCCGGCGATTTTTCCTTCGAACTGCATGTCGGTCAGGTCGCGCACCGGGCTGGGGCGGAACTGGATCACCCGCGCCGCCTCTTCGAGCAGGGTGACGCGCGGGCATGCCTGCTGTTGCTGGGTGTTGAACAGACCGCAACCGGCAAGCACGACGAACAGAAGCAGCGTCGCGGCGCCTCGCGCGCGGCTCACCGGGGATCGCCGTCTGGGCGCTGACATGGCGGGTTCCAAAATGGTATGTTTAATCCGAAGGCCGTACGTGTTCGTCGGTGCCGCCGGCGGTGCTGCCGGGCCGGCGATCTGGTGATCGTAATCGTCGCCACCGTGATCGGCAAGGGCCGCTTCCACGCCGCGGCACGTTCGCGCCCGGGCGAGATTTCAGCTATACACTGAATCACGGCACACAGACCAGGCACACGGGCCTGGCACACAGGCCACGGCATGTCGCAAGCGTCGTTCATCGTAATACCTGCCGCGCGCGCTCACCGCTCGAGCCCGCGTGGTCGCCCGACCGCGTCGGCGTAAGCCCCGGCGATGGCGGTTTACACCGAGGTCTCGGGCGAGGACATCGCCGCCTTCCTCGCACAGTACGATGTCGGCGCCCTGGTCTCGCTCAAGGGCATCGCCGAGGGCGTCGAAAACAGCAATTACCTGCTGCTCACCGACCGCTCGCCGTACATCGTCACGCTTTATGAGAAACGGGTCGCGGCCGAGGATCTGCCGTACTTCCTGGGGCTGATGGAGCACCTGGCGGGGCGCGGCGTGCCCTGCCCGACGCCGATCCACGGCCGCGACGGCAAGGCGCTGCGCGAGCTGTGCGGCCGGCCGGCGGTGATCGTGAGCTTTCTTGAAGGCGTGTGGCCGCGGCGCATCCAGCCCGAGCACTGCGCCGCGCTGGGCGAGGCCCTGGCGCGGCTGCACATCGCCGGCGCCGACTTCGGCATGTCGCGGCCCAACGCGCTGTCGTTCGCCGGCTGGCGTCAGCTTTACGCCGCCTGCAAGGCGCGCGCCGACACGGTTCAGGGCGGCCTTTGCGCCATCCTCGAGGCCGAGCTTGACCATCTCGAGGGGGCATGGCCGAGCGACCTTCCCGCCGGGATCATCCACGCCGACCTGTTCCCCGACAACGTGTTCTTCGAGGGCTTCCGGATCACCGGGCTGATCGATTTCTATTTCTCCTGCAATGACTTTTTCGCTTACGACGTGGCGGTGTGCCTGAACGCCTGGTGCTTCGAGCGCTACGGCGAGTTCAACATCACCAAGGCGAGCCAGATGCTCTCTTCGTACCGCGGCGTGCGCGAGTTCTCGGCGGCCGAGCTCGAGGCGCTGCCGCGGCTCGCCCGCGGCGCGGCCCTGCGCTTCCTGTTGACGCGGCTCTACGACTTGCTGCACCAGGTCGAGGGCGCGCTGGGCAAGCCCAAGGACCCGCTCGAGCACCTGCGCAAGCTGCGCTTCCACCAGGGGGTCTCGGGGCCGGCGGCGTACGGGCTCACATGACTGGGATCACATGACCGGGCTCACATGACTGGGCTCACATGACTGGCCGGGCCGGCGATCGGGTCGTGATCTGCACCGACGGCGCGTGCTCGGGAAATCCGGGTCCCGGCGGCTGGGGCGCCGTGCTGTCGTATGGCGGCACGGCGCGCGAGCTGTCGGGCGGCGAGGCGCTCACCACCAACAACCGCATGGAGCTGATGGCGACGATCCAGGCGCTCGAGGCGCTCAAGCGCCCGGTTGCCGCGCGCATCATCACCGACAGCGTCTATGTCAAGGAGGGCATCACCCGCTGGATCGAGCGCTGGAAGGTCAACGGCTGGAAGACCGCGGGCAGGAAGCCGGTCAAGAACGCCGACCTGTGGCGCCGGCTCGACGCGGCGCTCGCCGCGCACGACGTCGAGTGGCGCTGGGTCAAGGGGCACTCTGGCCATCCCGGCAACGAGCGCGCCGACGCGCTCGCCCGCCGCGGCATGGCTCGTTATGTCGCCGGGAAAGGAAAGAACGAAGCGTCCGGCGAGCCGGCGGGCTAGCCCGGATTTCTCACTATGGACGGGTGCGGCACGGCGGATATCGCACGACAGGCTAGGAAAAGCGCGCGGCGCGATGCCGTCGCATCGGGCAAGCGCTTTGACGCGGCTTCTCGTGCGATATCCGCCGCCCTTCGGGTCGCGTCGGGCGGGCCGCCCGCGGCGTCGAAGGCCTTGACCGTAGCCAAGGCTACGCTCCGCGGCCTTCTCCTGGCGGCTCGGACTCCGCCCGACGCGATGACGCGCCTGTCCATGGTGAGAAGTCCGGGCTAGAGATCGCGCAGCAGCGTCTCGGCGTCGCTCACGCTCAGGCCCGTGCCGTCCTCGAGATGCAGCGCCGTAACGACGCCGTCGTCGACGAGCATCGAGTAGCGCTTCGAGCGCACGCCGAGCCCGCGTGCTCCGAGGTCGAGGTCGAGGCCCAGCGCGCGGGTCAACTCGGCGCTGCCGTCGGCCAGCATCATCACCTTGTCGCCCACGTTCTGATTCTTGCCCCAGGCGTCCATGACGAACGCGTCATTGACCGAGACGCAGGCGATGGCGTCGACGCCCTTGGCCTTGAGTTGATCGGCGTTGGCGACGAAACCCGGCAGGTGTTGGGCCGAGCAGGTCGGCGTGTACGCGCCCGGCAGGCCGAACAGCGCGACGCGCTTGCCCTTGAAAAATGCCTCGGTTGAAAGCTCGTCTATGCCGTCCGCGGTCATGTGGCGGAGCGTGGCGGACGGAATTCGATCGCCGACTTTGATGGTCATGGTGCCTCCTCTGTTGACAGTGTGCCGCACGGCCTTGTGTGGCGGCCCAGCATAATGGCCCAGTTTAATCGTATAACGGCGAGAATGGCGGACCAGTCCAACAGTTAGGGCGCACGCCGTCGCGCGACCATCCCCGCCGGCGCGGGCGGCGGTTATTTGGCCGCGGCGACGGCGCTGCCCGCCCGGTCCAGAGCGGCCAGAACGGCGTCGTCGGTCAACAGCTCGGGCAGCACCAGCCCGCGCGGCAACGCCGGGCCGTATACGGCGTTGAAGGGGATGCCGAAGCGGCCGGAGCTCTCGAGATACACGGCGATCCCGGCGTCGGGCAGGGTCCAGTCGGCGCGCATCGCCACGACGGGCCCGCCGGCCAGCCGCCGCGCCACCTCGCCGCGGTTGAGCACCGTGGTCTTGTTGAACTGGCAAGTGACGCACCAGTCGGCGGTGACGTCGACGAACACCGTCTTGCCGGCCGCGATCAGAGCCGGAATCGCCGCCCTGTCGAACGGCTGCCAGATCGAGTCGGTGGGGGCCGTCGGCGCGGCGGGGCCGGCGCGGCCGATCTGCCCCGGCGCGGCGAAGGCGAGGACGAGCACCACGGCGAGCGCGCCCACGGTGCCGAACCGCCGCCGCGCGTCGCCGGCGGTGAGCTTGAGCACCCCTGCGGCGGCGATCATCAGGACGCCGACCGCGAGCGCCGACCAGGCGCCCGTCTGCGCCGCCAGCACCGTCAGCAGCCACACCGCGGTCGCCGCCAGCAGGAGGCCGAGGACGCGCCGTAGGGTCGCCATCCACGGGCCCGGCCGCGGCAGCCGCGTTGCCACCCCGGGGAACGCCGCCACCGCCAGATAGGGGGCGGCCATGCCGAGGCCGAGCGCGGCGAATACGGCGAAGATCTCCGGCAGTCCGCGGGCCAGGGCGAAGGCCACCGCCGTGCCGAGGAACGGCGCCGAGCAGGGCGTCGCCAAGAGGGTGGCGAAGGCGCCGCTGCCGAAGTGGCCGGCGACGCTGTCGGTGCTGCCGCCGCCGTCGCCGTCGAGGCCGCCGAGCCACGACGGCAGCCTGATCTCGAACCATCCCCACATGTTGCAGGCAAACAGGGACAGCACGACGACGAGCGCGACCAGGAACAGCGGCTCCTGGAACTGGATGCCCCAGCCCACCGCCAGCCCGCCCGCCTTGAGCGCGGCGGCGAGCGCGGCGAGGGCCAGGAACGAAGCGACGATTCCCGCCGCCGCCGCGAGGAACCGCGTCACCACGCGGCGCCGCGCCGCGCCGCCGAGGCCGATCGCCCCCATCAGCTTGATCGACAGCACCGGCAGCACGCACGGCATCAGGTTGAGGATCAGCCCGCCGGCAAAGGCCATCGCCAGGATCACGGCGAGGGCGCCGAGCCTGGGCGCTTCGGCGGCGCCAGGCACGGCGGCGAGCGTCTGCTCGATCGCGCTCTCGCCGTCGACCAGGGTGATCGTCAGCGCCACGCCCTCGAGGGCGGCGTCGCCGCGGATCTGGGGCGCGGCCAGGAGGAACACGGCCGTCTTGCCGCCGGCGCGCAGCTCGACCTCGGGCGGCGCGAAGTACATCGAATCGGGCCCCTCGACGAACAGCTCGGGTGCGCCGAACGGCGTCGCCGAGCGGGCGACGACGCGCAGCAGCCGGTCGGCGCCCTCGCCGGCGACCTCGGCCGCCTCGATCACGGGGTCGCCTGGCGCCGGCGGTCCGGGCACCCGCGCCATGAACTTCGCGATGAGGTTTCCGAACGCGGTCGGCGCCGCCGGGCCCGCCGGCAGGTCGAGAGCCGCCGTCGCCTTCAACGGCACGCAGATTTCCTCGCAGGCGACGTAGTCGATGACGGCGCGCAGGCCGAGCGGCCGGCCGGGCTCGGTGGCGCGCACCGTGAGCGGCAGCACCACCTCGTCCATGTAGCCGTGGGAGTAGAGGTCGCCGATCTCGAGCATACGCCGCGGCGCCGGCCATGCGATCTCGGCCTCGGCCAGGTTGGTCGAGCCGGTCCAGTCGATGCGCGGCGGGAAGCCCGCGTCGCCGGGCGAGCGCCAGTAGATCTTCCAACCCGGGGCCAAACGGACGTGCAGGCCGAGCACCGCCGCCCCGCCCGCGTCCACCGCGCTTTGCGCCGAGATCAGCCTGACCTGGGCGAACTCGGGGCCTTCCCAGGCGCTCGCCGTCGCCCGCGCATCGCCAGCGGCGCCGGCGGCGAGCACCAGCGCAAGCCCGGCCGCCAGCCGGCGCGCACACTCACCAATTGCCATACCCGTCATCGTTCTCCAGCAAGCCCGGGCTCCGGCGCGTGGCCGCTCGACACCAACAAAATCCTCCGAAACGTATATAGTTTTTTAGTGCAGGCGCGCTAGATGTATATGGTACAACGCAGTCACCGAGGCCCCCAACAGCGCTCGCAGAGGGTGCGATGAAAGACAAATCGGGATATCTCGAAGGCCAGATGCTCGTGGCGATGCCCCACATGACCGATCCCCGCTTCTCGCGGTCGGTGATCTATCTCTGCGCCCACAGCGCCGAAGGCGCGATGGGGCTGGTCGTCAACAAGCTGATCGATTCGATCACGTTCCCGGACCTGCTGCGCCAGCTTGACATCGAGGTCGGCCCGGTCACCGAGCACATTCGCGTCCATTTTGGCGGTCCCGTCGAGTCCGGGCGCGGTTTCGTCCTGCATTCGGACGATTACACCCAGGAGTCCTCGCTGGTGGTCAACCAGGGCATCGCGCTCACCGCGACGATCGACGTCCTGCGGGCCCTCGCCGGCGCGGAGGGCCCGCGCCGCAGCCTGCTGGCGCTCGGCTACGCCGGCTGGGCGGCCGGCCAGCTCGACGCCGAGATCCAGGCCAACGGCTGGCTGAACGTGACCGCCGACGAGGAGCTGATCTTTGGTCGCGACCTCAATGGCAAATGGCAGCAGGCGATGGGGAAACTCGGCATCAACCTCTCCGCACTGTCGGGAGTCGCCGGCCACGCCTGACGTAAAGCTTAAAGCGGTTAAAGGGGGACAGGGGGTTAAAGGGGACAGGGGGTTAAAGGGGGACAGTATCTGGTATTTAGTGATCTCGAACGGCGCCTAAAATATCTAAAATTATATACTGTCCCCGGTTACGTCCCCCCGGTTACGTCCCCGGTTACGCCATAATCGCTGGTCTCCTGATAATCGCTTGCGAGTAGCGCGAAGAGCACGTGGTCGTGCCAGTGGGCGTTGATGCGCAGGTAATCGCACGCGTATCCCTCTTCACGGAACCCGAGCTTTCCGAGCAGCCGCCGGCTCGCCACGTTGGTCGGCAGGCACGCCGCCTCGAGACGGTGCAAGCCGAACTCATCGAACACCAACGGCAACAGGCTGCGCAGCGCTTCGGTCATCAGCCCTTGGCGCGCGTGAGAAGCGCCGATCCAGTAACCCAGGCTGCACGACATCGCGATGCCGCGCCGCAGGTTGCTCAGCGTCACCCCGCCGAGCAGGGAATCTTCGGTGCGGCGGAAGATAAAGAAGCTGTAACCGGTGCCATCGCGGCTCTCCCGCGCGTGGCGGCGCAGGAGGCCCCGGAAGACGGCGCGGCTAAAGGGGTCTTCGGGCCAACTGGGCTCCCACGGTTCGAGGAACACGCGCGAGGCGGCGCGCAGCTCGGCCCAGGGGCGCCAGTCGCTCAGGCGCGGCGCGCGCAGGTAGACCCGCGGTCCCTGGAGCGGGGCGGCGAGAGCCGGGGGCGTCGCGGGTTTGAGATAGTTAAACATGGCGCTCCTCGTCTCCTCAGGCGAGGCGGGCGGCGATCTTCTCGTAGGGCTCGACGCCGGCGACCGGTCCCAGCGCCGTGACCGTCGGTCGTTCGCCCTCGATGAGCCGCCGTGCCGATCGTGTGAGGGCGTCCGCGTCGACCGCGTCGATGCGCTCGATGATCTCGCGCGCCGGAATCGGCCGGCCGAAGATCAGCATGTGGCGGCTGAGCTGCTCGCAGCGCGCCGATGGGCTTTCCAGCGACATCAAGAGCGATGCCTTGAGCTGCGCCCGCGCGCGGTCGAGCTCGTCGTTGCTCACCGAGTGGGCGATCTTGACGACCTCGCCGCAGATGACGGGCACCAGCTCGCGCGTGTGGTCGGCGCCCGCGCCGGCGTAGATGCCGAACAGGCCGCCGTCGAGGTACGAGGCGGCGAACGAGTACACCGAGTAAGCCAGCCCCCGCTTTTCGCGGACTTCCTGGAACAGCCGCGACGACATGCCCCCGCCGAGGGTCGTGGAGAGCACCTGCTGGGCGTAGTACTCGGGGTCGTGGTAGGCGACGCCGTTGAATCCCAGCACCAGGTGGACCTGCTCGAGGGGTTGGTCCCGCCGCGTATCGCCGCCGCGATAGGCCGCCGGCTCGAACTCGGAATTGCTTCGCTGCGGCAGCGCCTCGAAGGCCTCGCCGCAAAGCTGGACGAGCACATCGTGGTCGACGCGCCCCGCCGCCGCCACCACCATGCGCGAGGCGCTGTAATGCTTGGCCATGTAATCGATGAGAATATCGCGCGAGAAGCCGCCGACGCTGTCCGGCGTGCCCAGGATCGAGCGGCCGAGCGGCTGGTCGGGGAAGGCGGTATCCTGGAACAGGTCGAAGACCAGGTCGTCGGGGGTGTCGTGAACCTGGGCGATCTCCTGCATCACGACGTCGCGTTCGCGCTTGAGCTCGTCCTCAGGCATCGTGGCGTGCTGCACGATGTCGGCCAGGATGTCGATCGCCAGCGGCACGTCTTCCTTGAGCACGCGGGCGACGTAGGCCGTGCACTCGCGCGAGGTGTAGGCGTTGAGGTGGCCGCCAACCGTTTCGATCTGCTCGACGATGGCCAGCGCCGAGCGCCGCTTGGTGCCCTTGAACGCCATGTGCTCGAGCAGGTGCGAGATGCCGTTGAGCCGGGCGCTCTCGCGGCGCGCCCCGGCGTCGACCCACACCCCCACCGCCGCGGTCTCGAGCCCCGGCATGTCGACGCTAACGATCCTGAGACCGTTTTGCAGTGTGGTGACCTGCGGTTCCGTCACGCGGCGCCCTTCCCGATCTGTCGGTCCCGTATCGCTCCTCGCAGCAAAGCTTGCACGGCGGCGAGGTCGTTTGGCAAGACATCATATCGTTCGGCGCGCTCGAACAGGTCGGCGAGCCGCGGCGGCAGCGCCGGGCGCGCCCCGGTGGCGCGCATCATCGCCTCGGGGAACTTGGCCGGGTGCGCGGTGGCAAGGGCGACCATGGGTACGTCCGCATCGCCGCGCACGGCGCGCCCGGCGGCGACGCCGATGGCGCTGTGCGGGTCGACGAGCAGGCCGGTCTCGCGGTGGATGCGGGCGATCTCCGCCACCGTTTGCTCATCGTCGCAGCGATGGGCGGCGAACAGCTCGCGGGCCGCAACGAGCCGGTCGGGCTCGACGGTGAAGCCGCCGCCGGCGCCGAGCTCGGCCATCAGCCGGGCGACGCGGGCGCCGTCGCGGTCGTGCAGGTCGAACAACAGGCGCTCGAAGTTGCTCGCCACCTGAATGTCCATGCTCGGGCTCAGGCTGGGCCTCACCCCGGCGGGCTGGTAGCGGCCGCTGGCGAGGAAGCGGGCGAGGATGTCGTTCTGGTTGGTGGCGATGACCAGCCGGGCGACGGGCAGGCCCATCTGGCGGGCGACGTAGCCGGCGTAGACGTCGCCGAAGTTTCCCGTCGGCACGGCGAAGGCGACCTCGCGGCCGGGCGCGCCGAGGGCGATCGCGGCGGCGAAGTAATAGACGGCTTGCGCCATGACCCGCGCCCAGTTGATCGAGTTGAACGCGGCGAGCCGCATGTCGTCGCGGAACGCGCCATCGGCGAACATCGCCTTCACCAGCGCCTGGCAGTCGTCGAAAGTGCCCTCGATGGCGATGTTGTGGACGTTGGCCGAGGCAACCGTCGTCATCTGCCGGCGCTGGACCTCGGAGATGCGCCCCTCGGGGTGGAGGACGAAGATCTCCAGGTTGGGCCGGTCGCGGCAGCCCTCGATGGCGGCCGAGCCGGTATCGCCCGAGGTGGCGCCGACGATGGTCGTGCGCCCGCCGTGCGCCCCCGGCACATGGTCGAACAGGCGGCCCATGAGCTGCAGCGCGAAATCCTTGAACGCCATCGTCGGTCCGTGGAACAGCTCGAGGAGCCAATCGTTGTCGCCGAGCTGCTTCAGCGGCGCGATGTCGGGGTGATCGAAACCGGCGTAGGTCTGCTCGACCATGCGGGCGAACGCCTCGGGCGCGATGGCGCCGCCGAGGAACGGCGTCATCACCCGCACCGCCAGCTCGGCGTACGATAGGCCCGCGAAGGCGGCGATCTCGTCGGCCGAGAACCGCGGCCAGCGCTCGGGCACGTAGAGCCCGCCGTCGCGCGCCACGCCGGCGTGCAACACTTCGTCGAAGGCCAGGGGCGGGGCCTCGCCCCGGGTGCTGATGTATCTCAAAGGGCGCTCCTTGCCGCGGGGTCTCGCGCGGCGGGCGGGTAAGGTATCGGCCGTGGTGCGCGGGCACAAGGGCGGCGGCGGTCTGTTGGCGGCGCGCCCGAGGGCCTCGAGGCGCGCCTTCAGCGTCGCTGCGTCGAGGTCGTCTACGGGCAGGGCGGCGAACGCCTCGACGCGGCGTTCGAGCTCGGCAAAGGCGCGGCGGAACGCTGAGCGCCTGGCCTCGTCGTCGCCCCCGGCCGCGGCCGGGTCCTCGATGCTCCAGTGAGCGGCGACCGGCCGGCCGGGCCACACCGGGCACGGCTCGGCGGCGGCGCGGTCGCACACCGTGACGACGATGTCGAGCGGCGGGCTTTGGCGCCGGGCGAACTCCTCCCAGCCCTTGCTGCGCAGGCCCGCGACGGGGTAGCCGAGGCTCAGCAACAAATCGATCGCCAGCGGATTGACCCGGCCGGCGGGGTGGCTGCCGGCGCTGAAGCCGCGCAGGCGGCCGCCGCCCGCGCGGTTGAGGATCGCCTCGGCGAAGATGCTCCGCGCCGAGTTGCCGGTGCACAGGAACAGGACGTTGTAGGTTTTTCGCGCCACGACCCGGATCATACCGCGGCGCGGCTCAGGCCAGGTAGCGGGCCTCGAGGTGCGCCTTGAACACGGCGGCGTCGAGCGGCCGGCCGGTGGCGCGCTCGACCAGCTCGGCGGTGCCGAGCGATGAGCCGAGCTCGTGGACGTTGGCGCGCAGCCAGCCGAGCAGCGGCGCGAAGTCGCCGCGCCCGAGGCCCGGGCGGATGTCGGGGTCGGCTGCCTGCGCGGCGTCGAACAGCTGCGCCGCGATCATCGCGCCCAGGGTGTAGGTCGGGAAGTAGCCGAACGCCCCCTCGGCCCAGTGGATGTCCTGCAGGCACCCCGTGCGGTCGTCGGGCGGGACGAGGCCCAGCAACTCGCCCATGCCCTCGCGCCACGCCCCCGGCAGATCGCCGACCGCGAGCTCGCCGGCGATCATCGCCTTCTCGAGCCGGTAGCGCAAAAGCACGTGGGCCGGATAGGTGACCTCGTCGGCGTCGACCCGGATGAGCCCGGGCTCGACCCGGGTATAGAGGCGGTGGATGTTGTCGGCTTGCCACGCCGGGCCGTCGCGGCCGAAGGCGGCGCGCAGGAGCGGCGCGGCGAAGGCGATGAACTCGCGGCCGCGGCACGCCTGCATCTCGATCAGCAACGACTGGCCCTCGTGCAGGCCGGCGCTGGCCGCCCGGCCCACGGGCTGGAGGCGCCAGGCCGGCGGCAGGCCGCGCTCGTACATCGCGTGGCCGGTCTCGTGCAGCACCGCCATCAGCCCCTGGGTGAAGTCGGCCTCGTCATAGCGGGTGGTGATGCGCACGTCGTCGGGCGTGCCGCCGCAGAACGGGTGCGCGCTCACGTCGAGGCGGCCGTGATCGAAGTCGAAGCCGACGATCGCCATCATCTTTACGCCCAGCGCGCGCTGCGCCTCGACCGGGAACGGCCCTGCCAGCGGCAGCGGCTTGGGCTTCCGCGCCTGGTGCTCGAGCACGGCGGCCAGGAAATCGGGCAGGAACGACTCGATATCGGCGAACACCGCGTCGATCTCGGCCGAGCGGGCGTCGGGCTCGTACTCGTCCAACAGCGCGTCGTAAGGGCTCGTACCGAGCGCCGCAGCCTTCGCCGCCGCGGTCTCGCGGACCAGCGCGACGACTTCGCTCAACGCCGGGGCGAATGCCGCGAAGTCGTTGTCCGGCCGCGCCCGGCGCCAGCGCATCTCGCAGCGCGAGGTGGCCTTGGTGAGCGCCTCGACCAGCCGCGCCTCGACGGCGTTGGCGTGGACCCAACCGCGGCGCATTTCGGCCAGGTTGGCGGCCTGCCAGCGGTCGAGTTCCCCGGTCTCGGCCTCGGCGCGGTCGAGCAGCTCGCCGAGCCGCGGGTCGGTGAGGATTTCGTGGCACGCGAGCGCCAGCGCCGCGCGCTGCTCGGCCCGCGCGCCCGCGCCGCCCGGCGGCATCATCGTCTGGCTGTCCCAGTCGAGCACGGCGCTCGCTCCGCCGAGGGCGTGCAGGCGGGCAAAGCGCGCCTCGAGCTCGCGGTAGGCGGCGGGCTCAGCCATGGGCGGGGCGTGGGCGGGTCGCGAGCGGTCGCCCGAACGTCACCGCCAGCGCGGCGAACACGAGGACGCCGGCGGCCTGGTGCGCGATCGCGACCCACATGGGAGCGCCGAGCAGCGCCGCCGCCGCGCCGAGCGCGACCTCGGCCAGCACGAGCGCCGCCGCCGCGGCGATGTCGCGATGGAACCGCGGCGCTTCGGTGCGCCGCGCCCGGCCGACGAGGTACAGCCACGCGATCGCCAGCGCCGTCGCCAGCGCCCCGACGCGGTGGCCGAGGTTCAGCCGCACGAGCGGGTCCCCGAGGTCGGCCAGGCCCGCGCCGTCGCACAGCGGCCAGCCCGGGCAGGCGAACGAGGCGCCGCTTTTCGCCACCATCGCCCCGCTCGCCAACGTGGCCAGCGCCACGGCGAGCGCGCCGCCCGCGGCCAACCGCGGCCCGCGGGCTGGTCGGTCGGGCGCGGCGTCGTCGCCGTGCCCGACCGACCAATCCGGCCGCCGCGAGACCAGAAACACCAGGATGAGCACGGTGAGGAACACCAGCGCGACGGTGAGGTGCAGGGTCACCGTCCACGGAAGGTTCCGCGCCAACACCGTGAAGCCGCCGAGGCCGGCCTGGGCCAGCACCAGGACGAGAGCGACGGCCATCAGCGGCGCCAGCGCGGGCGCCTCGCGGCGCAGCCGAATCGCCCAGACGCACAGCACGGCGACCAGCGGCCCGACGATGACCCCGGCGAGTAGGCGATGGAACCATTCGAGCATGACTTGCGCGAAGCTGTAGCCGACGTCGCCGATCGCCGCCAGGCCGGCCGGGGTTGGCAGCCACAGCCCGTAGCAGCGCGGCCAATCGGGGCAGGCGAGGCCGGCGCCGGCGCTCCGCACCACCGCGCCGAGCACGATGAGCGCGAAGGTCAGCACGACCGCCGCGCCGGTTGCCCGGCGAAAGCCGCGCATCAGCCGGCCGCCGGCGGCGGGCGCCGCTGCGACAGGAAATAGATCACCGCCAGCGCCAGGGCGAGGGCGTACCAGGTGATGGCGTACTGGAGGTGGTCGTTGCGCAGCTCGACGCGCGCCTCCTTGCCGATCGGCAGGCCGCCGGGGTTGGGCGCCGGGCCCGCCACGACCACGAGGGGCGGGGCATCGACGCCCGCGAACCGGGTCATCGCCGGAAGGTCGAGCCAGAACCAGTAGTTCCTGGCCGGGTCGTTGTCGGGGGTGAACCAGCCGCGGCCGCCCGTCAGGCGCACGACTCCCGCGACCGCGACCTGGCCTTCGACCTGGCCTTGCGGGCGGCGTGCCGGGTCGCGCCCCGCCGCCGGCGTCCAGCCGCGGTCGACGAGCACCACCGTGCCGTCGGCCCGCCTCAGCGGCGTGATGACGTCGAACCCCACGCTGCCGCGGCGCGAGGCGGCGAGATAGATCTCGCGCTCGTGCAGCAACACGCCGGCGACCCTGACCCGGCGATTCTCGAGCGCGGCGAGCGCCTCGCGGTTTTCGGCAAGACCGTCTTCGGCAACATCGGCGTCGGCAAGATCGGCGGGCAGCGGGATCGCCGGCGCGGCGAGCCGCGCTTCGCGAAAGGCGATAATCTCGGCCTTCCAGGCCAGCCGCTCGAGCTGCCAGGTGCCAAGACCGATCAGCACGGCGAAGGCTGGCAGGGCGATCACCGTCGCCCTGAGCGCGGGGAGGAAGCGGGGTCTCTCGGCCCTCGTCGCGGTCACCCTCGAAATCGACTCCGTGCTTGTCGGCCAGCGCGATGCTTGTCGGCCAGCGCGATCAGCGTCGCCTTGAAGGGCGGGACCGCGTGGTGATAGGCCTCGGCCATGCACTGCTCCGGCGCCGCGACGGCGCCTAGGCGCCCCACCAGTAAATCGAGCTGAACAGGAACAGCCACACCACGTCGACGAAGTGCCAGTACCAGGCCGCGGCCTCGAAGCCGAAGTGGTGGTCGGGCTTGAAGTGTCCCTGGTACAGCCGCCACAGGCACACCGTGAGGAAGCAGGTGCCGATGATGACGTGGAAGCCGTGGAAGCCCGTCGCCATGAAGAAGGTCGAGCCGTAGATGCCGCCGGTGAATGCGAACGGCGCGGTGACGTACTCGTAGGCTTGCAGCGCCGTGAACGAGATGCCCAGCAGGATGGTCAGCGACAGCGCGAGAAGCGCGTGGCCGCGCTTGTTCGCTCGAATCTCGTGGTGCGCCCAGGTTACCGTGACCCCGGAGGTCAGCAGGATCAGGGTGTTGAGGAATGGGATCTTGAAGGGATCGAACGTCTCGATGCCCTCCGGCGGCCAGACGCCGCCGATGGCCAGGGGAGGGTACAGACTGGCGTTGAAATAGGCCCAGAACCAGGCGACGAAGAACATCACCTCCGAGGCGATGAACAGCGCCATGCCGTAGCGCAGCCCGCGCTGCACGACCGGCTTGTGATGACCCTCGAACGTGGCTTCGCGAATCACGTCGCGCCACCACAGGGCCATGGTGGCGAGCACCAGCACGACGCCCGCGGCGAACACCCAGTTGGTCACGTCGTGCATGAGCAGGACCCCGCCGCCCGCCATCACGCCGGCGGCAAGCGCGCCGAAGACCGGCCACGGGCTCGGGTCGACAAGGTGGTAATCGTGTGCTTTCGCGTGGGTCTCGGTCATGACTCGTGTTTTTCTTAATAGAATCGCCTGATCGGACCCGCCCTATTCAAGGCTGGGTTCCCACGGTGTGCGGTACTTTACTCACTGGTTCCCGCGGCCTCGCGTTCGGGAGGAACCCACCGCACCGGCGGTCCACGCCGCGTCATGGCCTCTAACGCCACCCGTGGGCATATGTTCCTTCGGGTGTAGTCGATCAGATTCGTCGCGACGCTCCGAATTCTCTTCTCAATCTGGTCGTCGAGGCACCGGCCCTCGTCGTCAAAGACGCTTTGTACTCCCGCGACGGAAACCGGCCCTGGCAGCACGATGGCCCCGATATGTGACAATACGCTTCTCAGATGTTCGAGCGCTTTGATCGCTCCGATCTGCCCGGCAGCTACGCCGAGCAGTGCCACCGGCTTGCCTGCCAGGACCGACGGGAATCCCAAGTTCTCAATGACTAATTTAGCGACGCTGCTGTAACTGCCGTGATATTCCGGCGTGGAGAAGATTACCCCTGTCGCTTCCGCGACGGTCTCCTGGAGCATCCGGGTTTGGGCGGAATCTTCATCGGCGCCGGGAAACGGCAGCTCCATTGTACTCGGATCAATCACCTGAACGGCAATATCACGATGTTTCTTGATCTCGTCGATCACCAGAGCCAGGGCTTTTGCGGTGAAATTTCCTGGCCGCGCTGTGCCTAGCACGGCGACGATTCGTATGCCTCCATTACCCTTGTCGTTCATGTCGTATGCCTCCATTACCCTTGTCGTTCATGACCTCGCACTCTTGCCCACTCGTCTTCGCTCTACTCTCGCGCCACGGCGTCCGGCGCGTCGTCCCGCCGCACCTCGAAGAAGGTGTAGGAGAGCGTGATGGTGTTGACCTCCGCCACGTTCGGATCGCTCAGCATGTCCGGATCGACGAAGAACGTGACCGGCATTTCCACCCGCTCGCCCGGCGCCAACGCCTGCTCGGTGAAGCAGAAGCACTCAACCTTCGAGAAGTACAGACCCATCTTGTACGGCGTCACGTTGAAGGTGGACGTGCCAACCACCGTTCGGTCGGAGAGATTCTCGGCCGCGAACGACGCCATCGCGGTCTCGCCCACGCGGACCCGCATCTCGCGCTCGAGCGGGCGGAACCGCCACGGCATGCCGCGGGCGACGTCGGCGTTGAAGCGCACGGTGACGACGCGCTCGGCGACCGCCGCAGGGGCCGCGGGGGCCGCGGCCGCGACCTGCGTGGTGCCGCCGAACCCGGTGACCTGGCAGAACAGGCGGTAGAGCGGCACCGCGGCGTAGCTCAGCCCGCCCATGGCCGCGAGGATCATCGCCAGCGCGGCCACCGTCGCCGACTTGCGCGCACCCAGCCTTGCCATCGCTACGACGCCCCGCCCAGCTTGACCAGGGTGATGGCGAAGAACAGCGCCACCAGCGCCACGAGCACCCCGGCGAGGGCCAGGTTCTTGGCGCGCTGACGCCTGTGCCGTTGGGTGATCGGCATGTCAGCCCACCAGGCCCGGGTTGTTGTCGACGAGCAACAGCGTGAAGATCGCGAACAGGTAGAGGATGGAAAAGCCGAACATCTGGCGCGCCGCCCGGCCCGTCGCGTCGGTGCGCAGGCGCAGCGCGCAGACCACGAACAACGCGCCGAGCAGCGCCGCGCCGACGCCGTAGACGACGCCGGCGAAGCCGAGCAACGAGGGCAGCAGCGCCAGCGGCCACAGCGCCACCGTGTACCCCAGGACGTAGCGCTTGGTTTTCGCCGCACCGGCGACCACCGGCAGCATGGGAACGCCGGCCCGGGCGTAGTCGTCGGCGCGAATCAGCGCCAGCGCCCAGAAGTGCGGCGGCGTCCACACGAAGACGATGGCGAACAGCACCAGCGCCGTGAGGCCGACGTCGCCGGTGACCGCCGCCCAGCCGATCGCCGGCGGCAAGGCGCCGGCGGCGCCGCCGATAACGATGTTGTGCGGCGTCCGCCGCTTCAACCACATGGTGTAGACGAAGACGTAGAACATGATGGTCAGCGCCAGCAGCGCCGCCGCCATTGCGTTGAGGGCCAGTTCCATCACCACGACCGAGCCCACGGCGAGGGTAATCCCGAAGCCCAGCGCCGCGCCCGGCTCGATCCGCCCGGCGGGGATCGGACGGGCGCGGGTGCGCGTCATGCGGGCGTCGATGTCGCGGTCGTGCCACATGTTGATCGCCCCCGCGGCGCCGGCGCCCACGGCGATGCACAGCATCGCGGTCAGCGCCAGCACCGGATGCAGCGCGCCGGGGGCGAGGTAGAGCCCGACGAAGCCCGTGAACACCACGAGCGACATGACCCTGGGTTTCAGGAGGGCCACGTAGTCCGAGACGCGGGCGTCGTCGGCGACGGCGCCCGCGGCGGGGCTGTAGGCGAAGCGGCGATCGCTCAAGCGTGTCTCCGTTGGGGTGCCGCGGCAGCTAGCTGATGCGCGGCAGCTCCTCGTACGTGTGGAACGGCGGCGGCGACGGCAAGGCCCACTCGAGCGTCGTCGCGCCCTCGCCCCACGGATTCTCGGCGCACTTCTCGCCGGTCCTCAAGGTGCGCCAGATGATGTAGAGGAAGAGGATAAGGCCCGCGAACGAGATGTACGAGCCGACCGATGCGACCATGTTCCAGCCGGCGAAGGCATCGGGATAGTCGGGGATGCGCCGCGGCATGCCCGCAACGCCCAAAAAGTGCATCGGGAAGAACGTCAAGTTGACGCCGATGAAAGTGATCCAGAAGTGCAGCTTGCCCAGGGCCTCGGGGTACTGCCGGCCGCTCATCTTGCCGATCCAGTAATAAAAGCCGCCGAAGATCGTGAACACCGCGCCAAGCGACAACACGTAGTGGAAGTGGGCGACCACGTAATAGGTGTCGTGCAGCGCCACGTCGACCCCGGCGTTGGCGAGCACAATGCCGGTCACGCCGCCGACGGTGAACAGGAAGATGAAGCCGATCGCCCACAGCATCGGCGTCTTGAGCTCGATCGAGCCGCCCCACATGGTGGCGATCCAGCTGAAGATCTTGATGCCGGTGGGCACCGCGATCACCATCGTCGCGGCGACGAAGTAGGCGCGGGTGTCGACGTCCAGGCCGACCGTGTACATGTGGTGGGCCCACACGATGAAGCCGATGACGCCGATCGCCACCATCGCGTAGGCCATGCCGAGGTAGCCGAACACCGGCTTGTTCGAGAAGGTCGCAACGATCTGGCTGATAATGCCGAAGCCCGGCAGAATGAGAATGTAGACCTCGGGATGGCCGAAGAACCAGAACAGGTGCTGGAACAGCAACGGGTCGCCGCCCCCGGCCGCGTCGAAGAAGGCGGTGCCGAAGTTGCGGTCGGTCAGCAGCATGGTGATCGCGCCGGCGAGCACCGGAATCGCCAGCAGCAGCAGGAACGTGGTGACCAGGATCGACCAAACGAACAGCGGCATCTTGTGCAGAGTCATGCCCGGCGCGCGCATGTTCAAGATCGTGGTAATGAAGTTGATCGAGGCGAGGACCGACGACGCGCCGGCGAGATGCAGGCCGAGGATCACCATATCGACCGCGGGTCCCGGATGGCCGGAGGTGCTGAGCGGCGCGTATATCGTCCACCCCGTGCCCGGGCCGCCGTCGACGAACGCCGAGCCGACCAGCAGCATGGCCGACGGGATCAGCAGCCAGAAGCTGATGTTGTTCACCCGCGGGAACGCCACGTCGGGGGCGCCGATCATCAGCGGCACGAACCAGTTGCCGAAGCCGCCGATCATCGCCGGCATGACCATGAAGAAGATCATGATCAGCCCGTGGGCGCTGATCAAGACGTTGTAGAGTTGGTAATCGCCGCCGAGGAATTGATCGCCCGGCGCCTGCAACTCCAGCCGGACCAGAAACGACAGCAGGCCGCCGACGATGCCGAGCACGATGGCGAAGATCAGGTACATCGTGCCGATGTCCTTGTGGTTGGTCGAGTACAACCAACGTCGCCAGCCGGTCGGGTGATGGTCGTGGGCGTCGTGCTCGTGGGCCGTTTCGGCGCCAGCCGCGCTCATTTCGGCAACCCTTGCCCCGTGGACGCATCGTCGGGCGCCGCCCGCGCCACGGTTGTCGCCGCCGGCGCGTCCTGGCGCGCGAACTCGACCTTCGCCTTCTCGACCCATGCGGCGAATGCGTCCTTCGATACCGCCTCGACCGTAATGGGCATGAAACCGTGCAACGTGCCGCACAGCTCCGAGCACTGGCCGTAGTAGACCCCCTCGCGCTCGATGCGTATCCAGGTCTCGTTGAGCCGGCCGGGCACCGCGTCGGTCTTGACGCCGAAGGCGGGCACCGCCCAGCTGTGGATCACGTCGGCGGCGGTGACGAGGACGCGGATCGTCGTGTCGACGGGCAGCACGATGCGGTTGTCGGTCTCCAGCAGGCGGACCTGGCCGGGCTTGAGCTCGTCGTCGGCAACCATCAACGCGTCGAAGGTCAAGTCGCCGTGGTCGGGATACTCGTACGACCAGTACCACTGGTAGCCTATGGCCTTGATCGTCATCTCGGCGTCGGCGGCCCGGTCCATGAAATAGAGCAGATTGAACGACGGCACGAAGAGGATCAGCAGGATCACGGTCGGCACCGCCGTCCAGATCAGCTCGAGCAGCGTGTTGTGCGTCGTCTTCGACGGCGCCGGGTTGCGCTTGGCGCTGAACCGCCACATCACGAACAGCAGCAATCCGGTCACGAACACCGCGACGGCGATGATGATGACCGTGACCAAGACATTGAAGTCCTGGATTTGGGCCATCACCGGCGTCGCCGCCGGCTGGAATCCGATCTGCCAAGGCTCCGGCTGGGCCGCGACCGCGGCCCCCGGCGCGAGCAGCACGGCCGCCAGGCCGCGCAACCATATGCTAAGCGGCATTTCTTTGAGTATCCCCCGGCGGGATGAAAGGCGACGCGATAGCCTCCGCCGCGCCTTGCGCCGCGAGAAAAGGCGCTACTGCCCCGTCCACTTGGCCTCGTCCACTCGGCGGCGCTCCGCCGCGCGAAAGGTACAACACGGATCGGCGAATCACAAGCCCGAGAGCGGCCGATCCCGGCGCCCTCGCGCAAGGCGCCAGCGCATTTCCAGACGGGCGGCCCAGGCCGTGTCGCCGAGCGCGCACGCCGGTGCGCCGGTCGTTAGGCCGTCCGGGTTCACTACCGCCGGGTGGTCCGGGTCGCCGGGTGCGGCCGGACCGAATCGAACCTCACTGGAGCAACGCGCAGGAACCGCACGGATGGGTCGCCTCGCGGCTGGTTTCGGTCGTGCGGAGGCTTTTGAACTCCTGGCCGTTGTATATTTCGAGCACCGAGTTCTTGGTCACGTCGCCGATCCCGTACTCGGCCTTGGAATCGACGCAACATAGCGGCACCACGCCGTTGCAAAGGATGTTGATGTCAAGCCAAGCGCCGCACGGCAGGGCATGGGAAATCGGGCTTTGTTTGTCCGCGGTGGCGCCGAGCCAGTTTATTCGGTTCTTCACGTGCAGCACGTAATCGGCGCCCTCCTCGAAGTCACGGAAGACATCCCGGCATTCTTCCTTGTAGGCCTTATCCCTCCGGGTGTGGTCCTTAACCCGCGACAAGACCACGGGATGCACCAGGAACGGGATGTCCCGGTTCGCCGTCATGAGCCGCTTGAGGTGCCCCACCGTCCGCTCGAAGTCGATGCCCATGATCTGCCGGTATTCCTCCTCGTTGGCGGCGTTGAAGGAGACGTTGATCTGCGCCAGGTTCCTCACCTCCCGGATCCTGTCGGGGAAGTTCTTGGGCAGGACGTTGAAGTTGGTGAAGATGGTAATCTTGGTGTTGGGAAGCGCCTCGTTGATGCGGCGCATCCGCGCGAACAGCTTCTTGTCCATGAACGGCTCGTTGACCACGTTCGGCGTGATCCGCATCGGCACGTGGGGCGGGATTTCCTGCAGGTCGCGGACGATCTTCTCGAACAGATCGTCGGTCATCTCGGTGTATTTCCTGTCCAGGTCACTGTGGGGACAGAAGCCGCACGTGGCGTTGCACCGGCCTACGGTCTCGATCCCGATAAAGCGCGGGTAGTCCATGTGCACCGCCCGGTTCTCGAGGTACTCTTGCGTGTACGGGCGGTTGCGCGCCTCCGTGACGCGCTGCCCGATCCTCTCCAGCTGCGTGCGCGCCTCGGCGGAGTCGGGCTCCAGCTCCAGCACTCTGCGAACGGTCTTTTCGGCTGCCTTGAGGCGCCACTGCTCGGTTTCGGCCATGGCGCGCAACAGCAGGACCTGCGGATTGTCGGGTGCCACTTTCAGGATACTGCGGCAGATCTTGTCCGCCCGCGCCGGATTGCCGCTGTTGATGCTCTGGACGGCAAGGTCCAAGGCCTCCGCCGGCGTCATCAGCTTGGTCTGCACGGCCTCGCTTTGATCGGAGGGCATCAATGAATTTCCCATCCTGTGTTTCGAGATCTCGCGCCGAGCATTCCCGATCCGGTTCTTAAGCCCGGTGATCGGCCAGTCTTATGCCCCGTGACCGGCCAGTCTACCAAATCCAACCCAATTCTGTACACGGCATTGCCACGGCGGCGCTGCGCAGCAACCACGGGACGGAGACAGGGAAACCCGTGGGCGCGATTGCTGGCGCGGATAATTCAAGCCGCTCCGCTGGTCATCCCGAGGAAGCATATGGAGCGTCCTGATCGGGCGGCAAGCCGGACGCCGGTCTTGCCCAAGGCAGCGGAGCATGGGCCGCCGCCGACACTGCGGGAGCAGCCATCAAGGCCGAGCCAGGTCGTGCGCCACGGCCGCTACTTCACCTTGGAGCCGGCGGAGGCCGGGCCATCCCGATCTCTGTTCGATAAAATTCCAGGGCCGATCAGCGGCCCGCGGCCGGCCCAGAGCCGCGCCGACATGAGCCGCCGCTTCGCCCGCGACCGGGACGCCGCGCCCGGTTGGCCTCGTGAAAAGTAATGAGGCTGCGCGAGAACATCGGCTAAGATCGTGCCGACGTTTCCCGCCGTGGCATATCCCGTGGACCGCAAGCAACGCCTCCTCGCCGCCAAGAAAGCCGACACTGCCGGTGGCACGGTGTCCGACGACCTAGGGTCAAGCGCAGGATATGCCCACGCGCGCTATGCACAGGCGTTTTCCCTAGTTGGCTCCCCTCGACAACTGGCCGGGTGCAAGGGATGGGTCATCGAGCGCACCATACCCAACTGCCACGCGCGCGATGCCATGGGGTGTTATCCACTCTTCTGCTGTCGCCACTGGACCAAACTCGCAGAAGATCTCACCGCGCTCAGGGGACAGTACGTCAGCATCGTTTTGGTGACCGACCCCTTCGGTCCACTGGGCCAGTCACAGCTACGCGAAATCTTCGACCACGTACTTGCGTTCAAAGAGCACTTTGTTGCAAGACTGGCTGATCCTCTGGAGTCCATCGTATCCAGAAAGCGTTATCAGGCAGCGCGAAAGGCTCTCGAACGTCTCACCATCGAGGTCATCGATCCGCCATCGAGAGCGTTGGGCGACTGGATGCCTCTCTATTCCGGGTCGGTCCGGCGGCACAAGATCCAGCGCCTAAAAGTGTTGTCGCAGGGGGCGCTGGCGCAAATGCTTGACGTTCCCGGCGCCGTCGTACTCCGAGCGTCGATGGACGAAGAGACCGTGGGAATGCACATCGAGTACGTCCAGGACGAATATGTGTACGGTCATTTGGCTGCCTATAGCCCGCTTGGACGCCGCCTCAACGCCTCGGCGGCGCTTCATTTGTGGGAAATAGAATATTTTCGCCACACGGCGAGCTTTATTGATTGGGGAGGCGTGCCTTACGCCGAACCTCGCCATGACAACGGCCTTGGTGTCTTCAAGCGAGGCTTTTCGAACGATCGCAGAATGGTCTATCTTTGTGGCAAGATTCTCGATCCGGAGCGGTATCGGAAATTGTGCGAGGAAAACGCGGCCGGGTCCAGCCCATACTTTCCGGGTTACCGCCACGGCGAATTTCGATAGAAGTAAAGATATTCCCAATGTATGTAAAGTCCGCAGAGCTGTACGACTATATCTACCATTTCAAAGACTACACGGTCGCAGCGACGGCGCTGCGTCAGATGATTGTTGAACAACGGCCAGATGCGAAAACGCTCCTTGACGTGGCGTGCAGCACCGGACGGCATCTCGAATATTTACGGAAACATTTCGAGGTAGAAGGGCTCGACATCAACGCCGATCTGCTTGCTATCGCAAAACAACGCTGTCCGGGAGTACCCCTACATTGTGGGGACATGACAAACTTCGATCTTGGACGGAAATTTGACGTCGTGACCTGTTTGTTCACCTCCATCACATACACAAAGACCGCCGACAGGCTTCATGCCGCCATCCAATCCATGGCGAGGCATCTGAATACGGAAGGCCTGCTGTTCGTCGAGCCATGGGTAAGCCCCGAGCAATTTTGGACCGACCGAGTCGTGATGAACATTGCCGACGGCGACCCGCAAAAAAAGTCGTGTGGATGTACTCGCCGCAGCGCGAAGGCGACGTCGCCCGACATGACATCAACTACATGGTGGGAACTCCCGACGGCGTTGTTCACTTCAGTGAGCGCCATTACATGGGTCTCTTCAGAGACCAGGACTACCAGGAAGCCATGGACAGGGCGAATCTCGATCTCATCCATTCCGATTCCAAGGGGTTCTTTGGCAACGGTCTCTACGTGGCGAGACTTCGCAAGTAAGGCGGCGCCTGACGTCTGTCGATCGCCTTTCGCCAGCCCTAGCCCGCATTTCTCACCAGGAAGCGGCCGTCATCGCGCCGGGCGGGATCGATCCGCCAGGAGAGGGCCGAAAAGCGTAGCCGCCGCTACGGTTGAGGCTCTCGACGCCGCGGGCGGCCCGCC
>JADFMW010000175.1 GCA_022563655.1 Pseudomonadota bacterium | reverse complement strand
TGAAGTGATCGCGCAGCCGGGCATCCGGCGCCGCGCCGCCCATCGGCGCGACCCTAAACCGGCGGCCAGCCGAGCCGCACGGCCAGGGTCGCCGCCTGGGTGCGGTTGGCGACGTCGAGCTTGCGCAGCACCGCCTTGAGATGGACCTTGACCGTGCCCTCGTCGATCGCGAGCTCGTGCGCGATCTCCTTGTTCGACTCGCCCTTGACCAGTTCGGTGAGAACGTCGCGCTCGCGCGGCGTCAGCCTGGCGAGCGGCCGGGCCGCCCCGACCGACGCGCCAGCGATGGGCCGGGGCGCATCCTCGCGGCGCAGCGCCACGGCCGGGACGTACACCTCGCCCGCCAGCGCGAGCGTCAGGATATGGAGCAGCGCCTCGGGACGCGACGACTTGAGAACGTAGCCGCGCGCGCCGCACGAGATGGCGCGGCTCACCTCGCCGCGGTTCGCCGACGCCGACAGCACCACGATCGGCGCCCCGGGCAGGCGCTCGCCCAGCGCCCGAAGCCCGTCGAACGGCGCCATGCCGGGCATCGCGAGATCGAGCAGCACCAAGTCGAACGGGGCCGAGTCCCCGGCCCTGGCCAGCGCGTCGGGGAAGCTCCCCGCCTCGATTTCCTCGACCGCGTCGTCGAGCTCGGCCAGCACCGAGTGCAAGCCCTGCCGGAACAGTGCGTAGGCGTCGGCTACGAGAACCTTCATCCGCCCCGCGCCCCTCTGCGGGGGCGCTCCTCCCCGTGTTTTCCCCGCGGTTTACCGCCCGCAGGCCGCCCCAATCACCGGCGGCAGTTACGTCTGTGCCGGGCGCATCTCCCAAACGGGGTATCTCGTTTGACCCATTGTAACCCCAACCGGCCCCGACCGACAATCCACCATATCGGGGGGGTGCAGGATTTCCGAAAAACGGAAGCGAACCCCCATGCGGGAGGCGCGGTGTGCCCGTCGGCGCGAAGCGCCTCGCCGTCCTATCAACAAGGGGGGTCAGATATGGCTAGCGAGCTTGGCGCCTTAACGGTGATCTTCACCGAGTTGTACTACTGGCTCACGGTCGTCATCATGTTCTTCATCCACGTCGGATTCTGCATGTACGAGGTCGGCGTGTCGCGCCACAAGAACCATATGCACACGCTGATGAAGAACACCATGCTGATTCCATTGGTCACCATCACCTTCTTCTTCTTCGGGTGGTGGATTTATTTCGCGTTTCCCAACGGGCCGGGGATCACGGGCGGACTCGTATCCGCGCCGTGGGCCGAGCCGTGGAACGAGCTCATGGGGCCGCATATGGGCGGCAATCCGGCCACCGACACCGTGACCGCGGACGACACCGTGTTGTGGGCGCGGCTCAACGGCGTGTTCTGGGCGGCGTTCCTTTTGTTCTCGTGGACCGCGGCCTCGATCGTCTCGGGCGCGGTGATCGAGCGGGTGCGCTCGTTCGCGTTCTGGCTGTTGGCGATCCTCGTCGGTTCCGTCACCTGGGTCATCGACGCCGCCTGGGGCTGGCACCCCGATGGCTGGATGGTCCAGCTGCTGGGCTATCACGACGCCTACGCTTCGGGCGTCATCCACGCCATCGCCGGCGGCTCGGCGCTCGCCTACCTGTACCTGCTCGGACCGCGCATCGGCAAGTTCGCGGCCGACGGGACGCCGCGCGACCTCAGGCCCCACAACCCGTGGCTGGTGAGCATCGGCCTGTTCCTGATCTACACGGGCTTCTGGGGCTTCTACGCCGCCTGCAACGTTCCGATCATCGACGTTCAGGATGGTGACGGGACGTTCTTCTCGGCGACCAACATTTACCTGCAGCCGACCACGCTCTCGGCGATCACGGTCAACTTCCTGATGTCGCTCTCGGGCGGTCTCCTGACCGGCTACGTGATGTCCCGCGGCAACGGCTTCTGGACCTATTCGGGCGGTCTCGCCGGGATCATCGCCGCCTCGGCCGGGAACGACCTCTACCATCCGATCCAGGCCCTCGTCACCGCGGCTGCCGGGACCTGGTTCATGTACGTCGTGCATAACTGGGTCGAGCGCACCTTCAAGATCGACGACGCCGTCGGCGCCGTGGCGGTGCACGGCTATGCCGGCTTTTTCGGCGTGGTGGTCGCCGGCTTCTGGCTCTGGGGCTACCCGTCCTCGCCGAACGAGGCCTACGCCGCGATCAATCCGGTGGGCCAGTTCGCCGGCGCGATGATCATGTTCTGGGTGCTCGGATTCTTCCCCGCCCTGATCCTCGGCCTGATCATGAAGGCCGCCGGTATCCTGAGAATACCGCGCGCAATCGAGCTCGCGGGACTGGATATCGGCGAGGTGCAGTCGCACTACACCATCAGGGATGACATCAGGGCCGCGGAGGAAGAACTCGCGCGCTCCGGTGCGACGTGATGCTGATCGAAGGAGGACAAGACAATGGCTACGGTTGAGAGTTGGGCTGGCAACATCCAGGACATCGGGCCGATCTATCCGTTTGTCGGCACCGAAGTGATCCTCTGGGTCATCGGCGTCGCCCTCTGGATTGCCTGGCACATCTGGCAAGCCTTGAACGAGAATCGGGAGTACCGCGAAGAGGCGGCGAAATACACCAAAGGCGAAAACCTTTTGAAGGCCATACGCGGCGACCGAATAACCTAGCGCCGCGCTGTGGCACGCGACTAGGGGCATCGGCGCGAACGCCGATGCCCCTTTTTTATATCGCCATCGAAGGGCTTGCATGCCGAAGGGTTCTCCCGGCCGCGCGCCGATGGCGGACCCGGCCAGCGCCCCCGGGTTGCCGGCGGGTTGCCGGCGGGTCGGGGGCGGGGGCGGCGAAAAATCATTGGCTGACAACCAACAACCGGCTAGGGTTCGGCGGCCTAACCAGGTGCCCGGCAAGGCGAAGTTGACGGCGCCGGCCGCCCCACGGCGTGACGCTTGGGGGGCGGACGTGACTTCGGCGCGATAGCGGCTTCGCTCGGGAGCGGGCCATGGCAGGCACAAACTTTATTAGGGGCCTCCAAAGGCATGCCAAGTTCTCAGCACAGCACTCCCAAATCGGATATCGAGATCGCCCAGGCCGCGAAGATGCGGACCATCGTCGAGGTCGCCCGCGACAAGCTGGGCGTCGCGCCCGAGCAGCTGGAGCCCTACGGGCACTACAAGGCGAAGATCTCGCTCGACTACATCGAGTCTCTCCCCGAGCGGCCCGACGCCAAGCTGATCCTGATGACCGCGATCACCCCGACGCCCGCCGGCGAGGGCAAGACGACGGCCACCGTGGGCCTCGGCGACGCGCTCAACGCACTGGGCAAGAAGGCCATGATCTGCCTGCGCGAGCCGAGCCTCGGGCCGTGCTTCGGCATCAAGGGGGGCGCCGCCGGCGGCGGCTACGCCCAGGTGGTGCCGATGGAGGACATCAACCTGCACTTCACCGGCGACATCCACGCCGTCGGCGCGGCCAACAACCTGCTGGCGGCGCTCATCGACAACCACATCTACTGGCGCCACGAGCCGGCGATCGACCCGCGCCGCGTCACCTGGCGCCGCGCCCTCGACATGAACGACCGCGCGCTGAGACAGATCGTCGGCTCGCTCGGCGGCATCGTCAACGGCTTCCCGCGCGAGGACGGCTTCGACATCACCGCCGCCTCCGAGGTCATGGCGATCCTGTGCCTGGCCAGCGATCTCGGCGATCTGCTGCGCCGCCTGGGCGAGATCGTCGTCGGCGAGACCCGCGACCGCGAGCCGGTGCGCGCCCGCGAGCTCAAGGCGCACGGGCCGATGGCGGCACTGCTGAAGGACGCGCTGGCGCCGAACCTGGTGCAGACGCTGGAACACAACCCGGCGTTCGTGCACGGCGGGCCGTTCGCCAACGTCGCCCACGGCTGCAACTCGGTGCTGGCGACGACCACGGCGCTGAAACTGGCCGACTACGTGGTCACCGAGGCCGGGTTCGGCGCCGACCTGGGGGCCGAGAAGTTCTGCAACATCAAGTGCCGCATGACCGGGCTGAAACCCGATTGCGTCGTCCTGGTGGCGACGGTGAGGGCGCTCAAGATGCACGGCGGCGTGGCCAGGCAGGACCTGGCAAAGGAAAACCTCGCGGCGCTGGCCGAGGGCTGCGCCAACCTCGAGCGCCACATCGAGAACATCGCCAAGTTCGGCCTGCCGGCGGTGGTGGCGATCAACCCATTCGGCGCCGACACCGAGGCCGAGATCGCGCTCGTCAAGGAGCGCTGCGCCGAGATGGGAATCGACGCCATCGCCGCCGACCACTGGGCCCGGGGCGGCGCCGGGGCCATCGAGCTGGCCGAGACCGTGGTGCGCACCATCGACGACAAGCCCGCCGACTTCCGCTTGCTGTACCCCGACGACATGCCGCTGTGGGAGAAGATGCGGACCATCGCGCGCGAAATCTACCGCGCCGACGACATCACCGCCGACCAGAAGCTGCGCGAGCGCGTCGCGCGACTTCAGGAGAGCGGCTTCGGCCACTACCCCGTGTGCATGGCCAAGACCCAATACAGCCTGTCGGCCGACGCCAGCCTCAAGGGCGCGCCGGAAGGCTTCGTCGTGCCGATTCGCGAGGTCCGCGTCTCGGGCGGCGCCGAGTTCGTCGTCGCCGTCTGCGGCGACATCATGACCATGCCCGGCCTGCCGCGGACGCCCGCATCCAACGACATCTCGGTCGACGAGAACGGCCGCATCGTCGGGTTGTTCTAGCCGCCGCGAGCGGCGTGCGACACACGCCGCTTGACAGCCGCCGTCGCCGCATTACAGTGCCCGTCTTCCAGCGCCGATTTGAGATCCAGATTGCGGGCGCTATAGAAATGCAGCTAAAGCGATGGCCCAACCGCCCAGCTTGGCTGCGGCGGTTTTTTTACGTTGTGGGGCGGCGAGCGGAGGCGATGATGACGGACGAACTCGAACGCCGCGAACGCGGCTGGCGGCGCAAGACCCAAATGGTGCGCGGTGGCACGCGACGCTCGGCCTGGGGCGAGACCAGCGAGGCCTTGTTTCTCAACTCGGGCTTCGTCTACGACACGCCCGAGATCGCCGCGGCGCGCTTCAAGGGCGAGGATGACGGCTACATCTACTCGCGCTACGGCAACCCGACGGTGGCCATGTTCGAGCGCCGCATGGCGCTGCTCGAGGGCACCGAGGCGTGCTTCGCCACTGCCACGGGCATGGCCGCCGTATTCACGGCGCTCATCTGCCAGCTCAAAAGCGGCGACCGCATGGTGGCGTCGCGCGTGCTGTTCGGCTCCTGTCACTACGTCATCAGCGAGATACTGCCGCGTTACGGCATCGAGA
>JADFMW010000174.1 GCA_022563655.1 Pseudomonadota bacterium | reverse complement strand
TGCACCGTTAGCTTGTCGCCAAGCGCCTTCTTCAGGTCGTCGCGCATCTTGGGCGGGAAGCCGCGGAACTGGATGTAGGCGCGGCCGCCCCGGAGCGCCTGAAGGTTGATCGAATACTTCTTGGCAAAGATGGCCTCCGTGCCGTCGAGATACGGCTGGCCCTCACGGTAGTAGTCGGGGTTGCGCTCGGCGTTGATGAAGGCGCCCGGTTGCCACTCGACGAACCGGAAGGGGCCGGAGCCCAGCACGTTCTTCTCGGGCCAGTGCTGGTCCATGTCGAGGATCTTCTTCGAATAGACGAAGTTGTACGGCGCGGCCAGGGCCGGTGTGAAGGCGCCCGAGGGATACTTCAAGTCAAAGACCAGGGTTTCGTCATCGGGGGCGGAGATCTTCTCCACCATCACGTAGAACCCCTTGCGGGCGCTCTTGACGCCCTCCGGCGGGAAGACGATGCGGTCGAACGTCGCCTTGACGTCCTGCGCCGTCAGCGGCGTGCCGCCGACTTGGTCGTAAACCTTCCTGACCTCATCGGACACTTGTGCTCCGGCGGCCAACTTGTGCCACGTGACACCCTTGCGGATCTTGAACGTGTACGTCTTGCCGCCGTTGGTCGGCGTCGGCATCTCGGTGCACAGATCGCATACGATGTCGGTGGGCGACGCCGGGTTGTCCGGGTTGACCCGGGTCAGCACGCTATAGAATTGCGCGAACGGGTGGATGGTCCCGAACGTGGTTTCGCGGTGGGCATCGGCGCTGGGGGGATTGCTGGGTATCACGTACTTCAGGATTCCCCCTCTCTTCGGTGTCTCGGCCGCCACGGCCCCGACCGCCCATGTGGCGAGGCCGAACCCCGCGACCAGCGCGAGGGCAAGTTTTGGAACAATGGTTCTCATCTTGGCTTTTCCTCCCTAAAATGCCCCGGCGGGTCTCGCCGGCGCTGTTTACGCCCCCTCACCCCATGCGCTCCCCCTCGAATGGGGAGAGAGGGCCGCGAAGCGAGAGGCTGAGGGTCTTATAGCACACAATTCGCCGCTCGCGAATTACACTTCCGTGCAGGCCACCCAGTGGCCCGGTCTGAGTTCACGCAGCTCTGGTATCGCGCCTGAGCAGCCTTCCACCGCGATCGGGCACCTGGGGTGGAACACGCAGCCGCTCGGCGGATTGATGGGGCTCGGCACCTCGCCCTTGAGCATCTTGTGCTCGCGCTTGCTCTCGGTCACCGGATCGGGAATGGGTACCGCCGAGAGCAGCAGCTGAGTGTAGGGGTGCAAGGGATTGTCGTAGAGCTCGTCGCACTCGGCGAACTCGACGATCTTGCCGAGATACATCACCGCCACGCGGTGGCACAGGTGGCGCACGACGCTGAGATCGTGCGCGATGAACAGGTACGTCAGGTGGAACTCTTCGCGCAGATCCTCCAGGAGATTGATGACCTGCGCCTGGATCGAGACATCGAGGGCGGAGACCGCCTCGTCGCAGATGATGAACTGCGGGTTGAGCGAGAGCGCCCGCGCGATGCCCACCCGCTGGCGCTGGCCGCCGCTCATCTCGTGCGGATAACGGTCGGCGAACCTGGGGTCGAGGCCGCAAATCGAGAGCAGCTCGCTCACCCGCGCGCGGCGCTTGTTCACATTCGGCTCGATGTTGTGGACCTTCATCGGCTCGCCGATGATGGTGCCGATCTTCAGTCGCGGGTTCAGCGAGCTGTAGGGATCTTGGAAGATGACCTGAATCTTTTGCCGGTAGGGGCTCAGCGCGCGTTGATCGAGTTCGACGAGATTCACGCCATCGAAGATGATCGCCCCCTCGCTGGGGCGGTCGAGCTGGAGGATGCAGCGGCCGGTCGTGGTCTTGCCGCAGCCCGACTCGCCCACGAGGCCGAGCGTTTCGCCCCTGCGGATGTCAAAGCTTATCCCATCCACAGCCTTGACCTCGGCGATCGTCCTCTGGATCATGACGCCCGCGGTGATCGGAAAATATTTTTTCAGACCCCTCACCTCGAGAAGGGTCTCGCCCTTCGCGACGCTCGGGGCCGCTCCAATGTCCGCGCCAGGCGCCGCGCTTTCCACGCTCACGAGGCGGCCCTCTGCGGTTGGGGCAGCTTGTCCTTCTCCCAGCAGGCCGAATAGTGCCCGTCGCCCATATCCTCGAGCGGCGGGATCTCGGTCGCGCACCGCTCCACGGCATAGCGGCAACGGGGCCTGAACGCGCACCCTTCATCGAGCCGCGCGAGGTCGGGCGGTTGACCCTCGATGGGGGCGAGCTTCTCCTTGCGCGGCTGATCCAGCCGCGGCACCGAATGGAGCAGGCCAATGGTGTAGGGATGGCCGGGCTCGTGGTAGATCTGCCGGGCGGTCCCCTGCTCGATGATCTTGCCCGCATACATCACGTGCACGCGGTCGGCGTAACGGGCGACCACGCCCAGGTTATGGGTGATGATGATGAGCGCGACGCCGAGACGCCTCGTGAGGTCCTTCATCAGCTCCAGGATCTGGGCCTGGATCGTGACGTCGAGCGCCGTGGTGGGCTCGTCGGCGATGATCAGCTCGGGTTCGCAGCACAGCGCCATGGCGATCATCACCCGCTGGCGCATGCCGCCGCTGAAATGATGGGGGTACTGGCTCAGCCGCCGCTCGGGGTCCGAGATCCCCACCATCCCCATGAGTTCAACGGCGCGCGCCCGCGCCGCTTCCTTTGTCATGCCCAGGTGGTGGGTCAAGGTCTCGGTCAACTGAAGCCCGATGGTCAGAACGGGATTGAGCGAGGTCATGGGCTCCTGGAACACCATCGCGATCCGCCGCCCCCGCACGCGGCGAATCTCGACATCGCTCAATTGAAGCAGGTCGATGCCCTTGAAGCGGATGCTGCCGTCCACGATGCGGCCGGGGGGATCCGGAATGAGCCGCAGGATCGAAAGGGCGCTGACCGACTTGCCGCAGCCCGACTCGCCCACGATCGCGGCCGCTTCTCCTTCGTCCACATTATACGAGATGCCGTCCACGGCCCGGACCGTGCCGGCCGACGTGAAGAACTGGGTCCGAAGGTTCTCGATTTCGAGCAGCCTGGGCACCGGTTCACCTGTTCAGGGGCAAGGGCTGGTCCACCACCAAGAGGCGGGAAAACCGTAGAGTCCCGCCGCTGCAATGTCAAATGCCATAGCCGCGACGGCGATCTTGCATTGGATTCGAGTGCGGCGATACAGTTGAGCCGGCCGAACCCTCGGGCTTGGTCGCAATTTGCCCAGCGCGGGCGCCCCGCGGAACGAGTCGACGGACGAGAGCCGATGGACTTTGAGCTCACTTCGGGACAGCGGATGTTCGCCGACAGCGTGCGTGGCTTCGCCCAGCGCGCGCTCGCCCCGGGCGCGCTGGAACGGGCGCGGGTCGACGGCTTTCCCTGGGATGTCGCCCGACAGATGGCCGCGGCCGGCCTGTTCGGGATCATGATTCCGGAACGCGACGGCGGCCAGGGTGGGACGCTGATGGACGCGGTTCTCGCGATCGAGCTGGTCTCGTTGGCCTGCCCGCGCAGCGCCGACGTCATGCAGGTCGGCAATTTCGGCGCCATCCGCACCCTCGCCGAATACGCCACCAACGACCACAAAAAGCGCTACCTCTCCCGCTTGCTCTCGGGCGAACAGATCATCGCCATCGCCATGACCGAGTCGGAAGCCGGATCGGCGGTCACCGACCTCAAAACCAGCGCCACGCCCGACGGCGACGGCTTCCGCATCAACGGCGGCAAGGTGTTCACCACCCTCAGCACGGAAGCGAACCTGTTCCTCGTTTATGTCCGCTACGGCCCGGGCGTCGCCGGTCTCGGCTCGGTGCTGATCGAGCGCGGCGCGCCCGGCTTCTCGTTCGGCAAGCCCTCGCGCTTCATGAACGGCGATGCCTGGATGCCGTTGTTTTTCGACGATTGTTATGTCGGCCCCGAAAACGTGCTGTTGCGCGCGGGCGGATTCAAGAAGCAGATCTCCGCCTTCAACGCCGAGCGCATCGGCAACGCCGCCCGTGCGCTCGCTCTCGGCCGTTACTGCTTCGATGCCGCCAGGGAGCATGCCCTGACGCGCCGCCAGTTCGGCCGGCCGCTGTGCGAGTTCCAGGGCATTCAATGGAAGTTCGCCGATATGCAGATGCAGCTCGATGCCGGGCAGCTCCTGCTCTACCGCGCCGCGACCAACGCCGACCACGGCCTGCCCTCGCCCCGCGAGACGACGATCGCCAAGGCCTACTGCAACCAGGCGGGGTTCGACATCGCGAACCAGGCGCTGCAGATCATGGGCGGCGTCGGCTACTCCTCGGACAGCCTCGTCGAGTACTGTTTCCGCAAGATCCGGGGATGGATGATCGCGGGCGGCTCCCTCGAGATGATGCGCAACCGCATCGCCGAGGGTGTCTTCGAGCGGTCGTTCTCACAGCGGCCGCCCCGTGCGGACACTCGTGCGGACACCCGTGCGGACACTCGTGCGGACACTGGCGAATAGCCCCGCCCACCAGCCCGGCGAGCTCGCCGCGGCGTTGCTCAACCCGCGCGCCGTGGCGCTGGTCGGGGCCTCGGCGGACGCCAGCAAGGTCACTGCGCGGGCGCAGCGCTACCTGCGCAAGCATGGTTTTCGCGGCCCCATCCTGCCGGTCAATCCGCGCCACGCCGAGGTCTTTGGCGAGCCCGCCTTCGCTTCCCCGGCCGAGCTGCCCGAGCCGGTCGATCATGCCTTCATCATGGTTGCGACCGCGGCGGTGCCGGACGCGCTGGCGGCCTCTCTCGGCAGCAGGCCACCAGGTAGCTGGCGATGCGGTACTCGCTCATCGCAATGGCAACCCCCTTCCAGTCGATGCGCTTATTGACCGCGCAACGAAGCACTATACAGGCGGCCTGCATGCTTCGCAACGCGGAAACAAGCTCAAAGGGCAGTGGGTTATATTGCAAGAGCACATCTATCCCGCCGATGACGCTGCCGCTAATTGGGATACCACAAATGCGAGATTGCCACTATTGATAGAGGCATTTGTCGCCAGCGAAGCTTATCAAAATATCCTCAGCCTGCCGCCAGAGGACATCATCGAGGTAGACGAATCATTCCAGAGCATGCTCTTCGACGAGACGCGTGTCTTTGCCATCCCCGACGTTCTGGTCAGCAGCGGCGCTGGCTGCCGCATCATCGACTGGAAGACTGGCGATGTGGAGCATGAGAGTATACGCATGCAGACCGGTGTTTATGTCCTCTATGCACACCTCAAGTATGGCATCGAAGAAGACGCGATTGAGGTATCAATTGTTGACCTGGCAGGCGGCGGCGAAAGCGTACAACCCGCCGGTGGCGTGCCTTCGCTGCAAGAGACAACTGAGTTCATCCGCAACAGCATGGCTGACATGCGCAGCTTACAAGATAGTCTGAAGTACAATACGGTGGCAATCGAAAAGCATCCGATGACCGACGACCTGACAG
>JADFMW010000173.1 GCA_022563655.1 Pseudomonadota bacterium | reverse complement strand
TAGCAGTGCGCCCTGAGCCAGGCGGCCTCGAAGATCGTGCGGTGGCCGTCCGGCCACCTCAGCGCGAGCCGGCCGTCGTCGTCGATCGCCGCGGCCGCGACGGCGATGTCGGCCGGGATTTGGGTCAGGCGCAGCGGCCGGATCGCGGTCGCCGTCGTGCCGCAGCCCTCGCAGTCGCAGTTGTAGCGCAGCCAGATGGCGTGAAAGCGGCTCTCGTGGCCGTCGCCCCAGGTGAGCCGCACGCGCCCGCCCTCGCTGCTCACGTCGCGAATCTCGGTGCGCCCCGCCGGTCCAGGATCATTCCCGGAATCATTCCCGGAATCGTTCATCGTCGTCTCCCGCGTTTCCTCCACGACGCAGCACCGGTACGGTGATCTGGACGGCGGATGCTGTCAATGGATGGCGCAGGCCATGGATGGGTAACACCGGGGGGATGGGCGCGCCAGGGCCACGGTCGGCTTGCCGGCGGTATTGCGATTCGCTACTCTCCGCGCCACTTGTCACACGGGGCCGAGCGCCCCGCCGCCCAGGGCCGGAGGGGTGCCGGAGTGGGCGTTGCCTGTCGCGATGCCCGCTCATAGGCCCTAACCAGCCAACCACAACGACCTCGACGAACGACCGGTTATGACCCAGGCTGTGTGAAAACCCCGGCGAAACCGGATGTTGGGGCAAATTTGTCCAATTTCGCGATGGTACGATTTTCTAAGTCATTGATTTAGTTTACTGTAAGAGTTCGGTGAAGGGGTGAATATTCCGCTTGGAGCGCCCGAAGCACGTTTTTACACAGCCTGGACCCATAACGGACATTGGGGGCGCGCGAAGGTCCCGGAAGATTGAACAGAGTTCAGTTGTGTTTGGCGACTCGCTGACGGTTCGATTGTAGCGATGCGGAGTAGCGGTCATAGTTGAGCAGCATCCCGCTGAAACGAGCGGGCAGGCGCCATCGCCTTCGCGGTTGACGGGAGCGGTTGCAAATGATCATCCGTCGTGTGCTCTCACTCGTCCTAACCATCCTGTGGCTGTGGCCCTCAAGCCTGCACGCGCAGTCCGACGCGTTGATGGAAGCCTATCACCAGGGTCAGACCCTTTACGAGGCCGGCCGGTACGCGCCGCAGCGCGATCCCGGCAGCAACGACCTGCCGGCATTCTCGAGCCTTCCGCCGGCTGAGACGATCCGCGATGCGCCGGCGTGTGGAACCTGCCACGCCGATGGCGCCGCGGACGTTTCCGTGCCGATCCACGTCAGCCTCCTGGCGTCGGACACCGAATACCTTTCAACCTGGGCGGCGCCGCCGGCTGGGGACGTGGTCGTGGCGGCGATCTCTGACGATGTCTACATCGCCGAACTGAGTTCCACCCTCGACGATGTGGTGGGTTTCATCACCGCACACGAGGACAAGATCGATCCTGACATGGACGTCGTCTTGCGCGACGAAATGGGCTTCGCGCACGACGTCTTCAGCGACGGCGACTACATGATCATCCATATCCCCGACCTCGGGCGCAACCGGTTCATCACCATCGATTATTTCGTTCCCGACGGCCAAGTCCTGCACATGTTTCCCAATGCCACGACGACGTACAACTACGTGGCCGGGGGAACGTCGTTGACACTGGGCGTTCCCGGAGGCAAGCAGCAAACTTGGGTAATTGGGCCGCCCTATGGCGACGACCTCATGGTGATCATCGCCACCGACCAGCGGCTCTACGATGACGCGCGGCCGATGGTGGAGGAGACCTCGGCGTATCTGGCCTTCCTCGAGCAGAGATTGTCGGGCCTCGAGTCGAGTGGTGCGGTCGAAATCCAGTATCGCGTGGTGACGACGGCCGAGGACAAAGCCGCGGCCGCCCGCATCGTCGAGGAGCGCCACCGGCCGGGAGAGGAGCGACTCGCCGAACAAGCAAGAATCGCCGAGGAGGCACGTCTGGCCGAAGCGGAACGCCTGGCCGAAGCGGAACGCCTGGCCGAGGAAGAACGCCTCGCCGAAGCGGAACGCCTGGCCGCTTCGATCGCGCTGGCCTGGGCCGACCCCTTCGACGATGGATACAACGCCTATGCCAACGGCGATTTCGCCACCGCGCTTCAGTCGTTCGCCCCGCTTGCGGAGGCCGGCGACATCCGCGCCCAGTTCATGATGGGCCGCATCTACAGCGAGGGCGAGGGGGTCGCGAAGGACGAGGCGGCGGGCGTCAAGTGGTACCGCGTGGCGGCCGATCGCGGCGACGTGGTCTCGCAGCTCTCGCTCGGCACCATGTACGTCAACGGACGCGGCCTGCCGCAGAGCTTCGTCGAGGCCTACAAGTGGCTGTCGATCGTCGGGTGGAGCGACAAGCGAACGACCGTGGAACTGGCCCTAGAGGTGCGCAAACTGATCGAGCCGATGATGACGCCGGAGCAGATCGCCGAGGCCAAGCGGCTCGCCGAGTCCTGGACGCCGCAGTGACCGAACCGGCCGCGCAAGGATCGGGGCCGTGACCACGAAGCGGGGCGACGCCGCGCCGGGTCCAGGGGGCCTGCATCACAAGACCCGACCATCCGCCTCCCCTTGAGTGCGAATCGCCCGCATTGGAAGGAACTCAATGGTCCCTCAAAGCCCGAAATGGCAACCGCGTGATAAGCAGTTTCGGCAGCAACGCGTACCCAGGGAGTGACAATGCGGAACCAAGAGACCTATTCAAGACGTTGGTAAATTTTCTTGGTCGCACAATTTCTCGGAATCTCAGTTAAATAGAGTCGGAAATCTCTAAACGGGGTTTTCCCATACAGCCGTATATGGAAAATTTCAAACTTCTCACGCCTGCGCGTACTTCCCCTTTTGGCTATGTGTGGACGGCCCCGGTTTGGCAAGAGTTGTTTTGACGGTGATGCAAGTTGGTCGGGTGCAGCTATGTGTTCGGCCTGTTTGCGCGATACGACGATCGCTGGCCCTAATGCGATCCGCGGACCGGGTCCCAACTAACAGCACGAGCTCGATGCTCCCTAGCCAAGACGGGTCTTCCCGATCCCCGGTGTTCGACCGGTCTTGCATTACCTCACGGTCACCCTGCCAAAAGCGTTGCCTCCTCCACCTTAAGCTTCGGCCGCGGCTGGCTGACGATAGGTTCCGCCATTGGCGAGCAGCGCCCAGGCGGTTCGTGCGTTCTTGTTGGCCAGCGCCACGGCGGCGAGGCCGGTTTGCGGACCACGACGTCGGCCAGCCAAGGCCGATTGGCGAAGTTTGTTCTTCGCCCGTGGCGTATCACCGTCAGGGCGCCGGCGACCAGCAGCCATCGCTGGTCGTGGTCGCCCGCCTTGGAGATGCGCCCGAGCCGCGCCTTGCCGCCGGTCGAGGTTTGTCTCGGCACCAGACCGATCCAGGCTGTCCTCGAGCACCCCGACTTCGACGAGTCCCACATCGAGCGTCTCGGCAAGACCCTCGGCCTCGCCTCGACCGGCGGCGCGGCCCTGCCCCACGCGGTGGCCGAGGCGTTCATGGCGCGCACCGGCATCCCGCTGTTCGAGGGCTACGGCTGCACCGAGACCTCGCCGGTGGTGCTGGTGACGCCACCCGACGAGGAGCCCCGCATGGGCTCGGTGGGCAAGCCGATCTGGGGCGTCGATGCCCGTATCGTCAAGGGCGACGGCGCAGTCCTGCCCGCCGGCGAGGTCGGCGAGCTGGCGGTGCGTGGCCACTGCGTCATGAAGGGCTACTACAAGCGCCCCGAGGCCACCGCCGAGGTCATCCGCGACGGCTGGTATTACACCGGCGACCTCGCCCGCATGGACGAGGACGGCTACGTCACCATCGTCGGGCGCACCAGGGAGCTGATCATCCGGGGCGGCTTCAACGTCTACCCGGCCGAGGTCGAGGACGTGTTGTCCGAGCATCCCAAGATCGCCACCGCCGCGGTCATCGGCATCGCCGACGCGTACTACGGCGAGGAGGTCAAGGCCTTCGTCGTGCCCCACCGCGGCGCGCGCGTCACGCCCGAGGAGATCATCGCCTGGGCGCGCGAGACCATGGCCGCGCACAAGTACCCGCGCGTCGTCGAGATCCGCGATGCCCGCCGCTCACCGACACCGGCAAGGTGCCGAAGCGGGAGCTGTGCTGAAGCAGGCTCGGCCGGACGCTACTTGGCGCCCTTCTTGGCGATCTCGTCGAGCTGGCGCTGCATGGCGTCGAGCTGGTGGCGAAGCGCATCGAGCGCGCCGTCGCCGCCGCTCGCCGCCTCGCCGCGGCCCCGGTCGTCCCGCGTCCCGGCGTCCCGCGCCCCGTCGTTCGGCACCCCATCGTTCCGCACCGTGGCCTCCCCCGGCGTGCCGGGTGCGCCGGGTGTGCCAGGGGTGAAGGGGGCGAACATCTCCATGGCGTTCTGGAACATCTTCATATTGGCCTGCCCCATTTCCTCGAATTGCTTGAGCGGCGATACATTGCCCTTGGAGCTGTGCAGATGGTCGCGCATCTGTTCCTGATTGCGCGAGAAGGTCTCCATGCTGAGTTCGAGATAGCGCGGCACCATCCCGCCCAGGCTGTCGCCGTAATAGCCGATGAGTTGGCGCAGGAAGCCGATGGGCAGCAGGCTGTCGCCCTTGCCTTCCTCCTCGACGATGATCTGGGTCAGTACGGATCGCGTAATGTCGTCGCCGGTCTTGGCGTCATAGACCACGAAATCGACGCCTTCCTTGACCATCTGGGCGAGGTGATCGAGGGTAACGTAGCTGCTGGCGGCGGTGTTATAGAGCCGTCGATTGGCGTATTTCTTGATGGTGACGGGTTCGTCCCCGGGGGCCGGCTTTTCGGACATGACGCTACGATCTGATCTACTGTTAAGCGGCGCTTTCGCGCCCGTGAAGAGGCGATACCCTACAATAGCTCATTGTGCATCGCAAACCTTGCAATGCAACCAGGATGTCACGAATAGCCAATACAAGATATTTGGAATTCACCTATAATGTTCGCCATGTCCGATGACGCCCCCGATCTCGAGGCCCTGGCAAAACGATTCCTCGACCTCTGGCAGGATCAGGTCGCGGCCTCGGTGGCCGACCCGGCGATGGCCGAATGGCTCGCCCGGTTCCTTGCCGCACCGGGCGCACCGGGCGGACCGGGCGCCGAGACGACGATGGGAGTATCGCCCTATGACCCAGGCGCTTTCGCCGATATCTTCACATCCATGGCGGCGGGGGCCGCGCCCGCTGCCGCTTCATCTGGCGCGGGCGATGACCGTGTGGACGAGCTCCTTGACCGCCTTGCCGGTATCGAAAGCAGGCTCGCTGCCCTGGAGTCCGGCGCTGGCAAGCCGGGCGGCAAGCCTCGAGGCCGATCTCGCAAGCGCACCGGTTGAGGCATTAGCTGAAAGCCTGGGTCGGGAAGGTCGGCGGCGGTTTGAGGCCACCCTGGCGGGCATCGAGGCCTATCGCGCTCACCCCTACCGGCGAGCCTTGCGTGATCCGGCGGTGATTTGGCGCGCCGGGTCTTCGCGATTGCTCGATTA
>JADFMW010000172.1 GCA_022563655.1 Pseudomonadota bacterium | reverse complement strand
AGGTGGCCACGAGCCTCAACGAGTTGGCGGCGCTTTACCAAGTTCAGGGCCGTTACGCCACTGCCGAGCCGCTCCACAAACGGGCGCTGGCGATCCGCGAGAAGGCCCTGGGGCCCGAACACCCCGACGTGGCCACGAGCCTCAACAACCTAGCGGCGCTTTACCACGTCCAGCGCCGCTACGCCGATGCCGGGCCGCTCTACCGGCGGGCGCTGGCGGTCTTGGAGAAGGCCCTGGGGCCGGACCATTATCGCTTGGTCCAGATCCTCGATAACTACTCCGCCCTGCTGAACAGGACCGCCAGAGACGCCGACGCGGCGAAGATGGCGGCCCGCGCCAAGGCGATTCGCGCCAAGCAGGCCAGCGGCACCCCGCCACGCTGACGAACCCGCCAGTTGCGCCGCGCATCGGCGGCGCGCTGGCGGCGGGCCGCGCGCGCCGCTACGATGGCGCCATGTGCGGCCGTTTCACCCTGCACACACCGGCACACCGGCTCGCCGAGGCGTTCGGGGTGGGCGAGCTGCCCAACCTGCCGCCGCGCTACAACATCGCCCCCAGCCAGGACGTGGTGGCGATACGCCGCGCCGCCGGCGGCGGCCCGCGCGAGCTGGTGCCGCTGCGCTGGGGTCTGATTCCGTTCTGGGCCAAGGACCCGGCGATCGGCAACCGCATGATCAACGCCCGCGCCGAAACGGCCGCCGAGAAGCCGGCCTTCCGCGCCGCGTTTCGCGCCCGCCGCTGCCTGGTGGCGGCCGACGGCTTCTACGAGTGGCAAAAGGCGGCGGGCGGCGCCAAGCAGCCCTACTACATCCGGCTCAAGGACGACGCGCCGTTCGCCATCGCCGGGCTGTGGGAGCGCTGGTCCCCGCCCGAGGGAGAGGCGGTCGAGAGCTGCACCCTGCTGACGACCGCCGCCAACGACCTGCTGAGACCGATCCACGACCGCATGCCGGTGATCCTTGCGCCGGCAGCCTACGACGCCTGGCTCGAGCCTGCGCCGTTGTCGACCGCCGTCCGCGAGGCCCTGCTTCGGCCCTACCCGGCGGACGAGATGACGGCCTATGCGATCGGCCGCCTGGTCAACGACCCGCGCACCGACGAGGCGGCGTGCATCGCGCCGCTCGGGTAGGGCGCGCGAACAAATGCTTGACCGGTCTTGTCGGGGGATCGATGCTCGCCTTCGGGGAGCAACGCTGTATCCCCGTTCAAGACGGCCGAACCGGGCCGGCCGCCAGACGAAAAATAGTGAGACACAAACAGGGAGACGACAGATGCACCGAGCCACATGCTTTCTCGTCGCCGCGCTCGCGGCTTTGAGCCTGTACCCGTCGGTGGCGGGCGCCGAGATCCTGGCGATGCTCACCTACGAGTCCAAGCCGGACCAGTCGGATCGCCGCGAAGGCATCGCGATCATCGATGTCGATCCCGAATCCGAGACCTTCGGCAAAGTGCTGATGGACATCCCGCTGCCGCCCGACATGCGCGCCCATCACATCTTCTACAACAAGGGCGCGACCAAGGCGTATCTGACCGCACACGGGGAGAACGTGTTGCACGTTCTCGACATGAAACGCGTGCCCTATCGCCTGAAGCGGATCGACGTTTCGGGATGCGTGGTCGGCGAAGACATGGCGCTCTCGGACTACAACAAAACCTGGTACCTGAGCTGCATGGGCTCGGACAACATCATCGTCGGCGACGCGATCGCCGACCGCCAGGTCAAGGAGATCAAGTTGTCGACGCCGTATCCCCACGGCATCGCGTTTCACGACGGCATCGACCGCATGCTGGTCACCAGCACCGTGCGCCCTTCCGATCTTGGCGATCCCGGCGAGAGGGTGACGGTGGTGCGGCCAAGCACGGGCACGGAGCTGTCGAACCACAAGGTTTCGAGCAAGCCGTCGCCCTCGGGCGAGGCGCCGGTGGAGATTCACTTTCTGCCGGGTTCGAACCCGCCGCTCGCCTACATCACCAACATGTTCGGCGGAACGCTGTGGACCGCCGAGTGGAAGCCGGCCGACAACATCTTCGAGTTCGAGCAGGCGTTCGACTTCGGCCCCCACGAGGCCGGGGTGCCGCTGGCGATTTATTTCAACGAAAAGGGCGACCGCCTTTACGTGACCACCGCCAAACCGGGCCAGCTCCACGTCTTCGACATCGGCGAGAACCCGAGGGCGCCGAAGCTGATGCAAAGCATCGCGACGGCCGCCGGGGCGCATCACGTGGCGTTTTCGCCGGACGAGCGTTACGCCTTCGTGCAGAACAGCCTTCTGAATCTGCCGGGAATGAGCGACGGCTCGATAACCGTGATCGATCTCGAGAAAGGCGCGGCGATCGCCGACATCAACACCCTGAAGAACCAGGGCTACAACCCCAACAACATCGTGCTGCTGCCACAATGGCATCGCGATGCGGGCCACTGAGCGGGCCGGCCCCTTGGAAGTTAATTAGGGACAGTATATAGTTTTTAGCTTTAAACTCTATACTGTCCCTAATTATGCGATGCGCGCCGGCAACGGAGGAACGGAGGGGGATGGGCACGGGCCAGCATGCGGCTCAATGGCGGGCGGGGCGCGGAACGCTGGGCGTCTGCGGCGCGGCCCATCTTCTCCACGACGGCTTCGGCGCCCTTCTTTACCTCGTGCTGCCGTTGTGGCAGGCCGAGTTCGGCCTTTCCCTGACCCAGGTCGGCCTGCTGAAAAGCGCCCACTCCGCGGTGCAGGCCGGCCTCCAGACGCCGGTCGGGCTGTTGGCCGAACGGCTGAGCGAACGCAAGCTCCTGGCCGCCGGCACGGCCGTCACCGCGCTCGGGTTTCTCCTGCTTGGCTGGGCCGGCGGGTTTGCCGGCCTGGCGCTGTTTCTGGTGATCGCCGGGGCCGGTTCCAGCGTTCAGCACCCGCTGGGCTCGTCCTTGGTCTCGAGGGCGTACGAGCGGGGCGCCCGGCGCGCCGCGATCGGCATCTACAACTTCTCCGGCGACCTGGGCAAGCTCGCGGTCCCGGCCTTGGCCGCCGTGGTGATCGCCGGCCTCGGCGACTGGCGTTGGGTCACGGGGGGGGCCGCCGCCATCGGCCTGCTGGCCGCCGCCGCGACCGTGGTTGCCTTTGGCATGTTCGTCGGTGCCCCGCCCGCGCGGCGCCCGGCCGTCGCCCCCCGCGGCGCCCGCGGCGCCCGGTTCGGCGGCTGGGGCATCCGCGATCGGCGCGGATTTCAAACCCTGGCGGCGATCGGCGTCATCGACAACGTCACCAATACCGCCTTTCTCACCTTTCTCCCGTTTCTGCTGATCGCCAAGGGCGCAGCGGTGGGGACGGTCGGGCTCGCGCTCACCCTGATCTTCGCCGGCGGCGCCACCGGCAAGTTCCTGTGCGGGTTCCTGGCCGAGCGGATGGGTATCGTCCGCACCGTGATGCTGACCGAGCTGTGCACGGGCGCCGGTATTCTCCTGATACTGGAGCTGCCGCTCACCACGGCGCTCGTCTTCATGCCGGCGCTCGGCGTGGCGCTCAGCGGCACCTCGTCGGTGCTCTTGGGCACGGTGGCGGAGTTCGTCGACAGCGAGCGCCGGGCGCGCGCGTTCGGGCTGTTCTACTCGCTGCTGTTCGCCGCCAGCGCGCTGTCGCCGTGGCTCTACGGCGTCGTCAGCGACGCGGTCGGGGTTCCCGTGGCGCTCCGGGTCGTCGGCGTGGTGGCGCTGACGACGGTGCCGCTGAGCCTGCTGCTGCGCCCCGCCCTGCGCCGCGTCGCCCTCGGCGCGGCGGACTAAGTGGGTGGGGCGGCGTCGGATGGGGCGGGGCATTCATTCTTCGACCTTTTAACCGTGCATTAACGATAGATCGCGACCATGGGCGGCGGGAAAGGCCCACCAGGGAGATCACGACATGGCTCTGTTACCGCGCGACATGGAGACGCTCATCGATCTCGTCGAGAACAAGCTCAGCGACATGCCGATCTGGGATGGCGACGACCGCAAGACGGCGGTGACGCTCGAGCGTTGCCTGATCGAGCTCAACGCGATGAAAGACGCGACTCGCGCCGCCATCCCGTCCCCCCGCCGCCGCTGCGGCGCGTTCACCTCCGGACCAGCGGCCCGAGTGTCATCCTAGTGGCGCCTCAATGACGCGGGCCCGGGTTGGTGACGCAGCCCGGACTGGCGGCGCCGCGATGCGGATGGCCGGAGTTCGACGCCCCCCGCCGGCGCTGTGCGTGGCGCGGCGGCGCCTCCAGTCCGAAAACTCGGCTTACGAATGAATGTTAGATGCCGCCGCCCGCGCCGCCACCGCCGCCACAGGTACGCCCAAAGGCAGACGGCGAGTTAGCTGGCTACGGTACTTGCCGTGAACCACGTAGCGGCTGCGCGCGCCCACTACCAGGAAGTTTTCTGCCCGCGTCTGCAGGTACACGGTCACCGCCGTTTCATCGACGCGATCGATCGAGGCGACGGGAACGAGGCCGTCGGCCGCCATGAGCACATTGCCGACCACAAGGTTTTCCGTCCTCACCCATTCGAGCGACCCGCCGTTCACGGTAAGCACGGGATGGTCGTTGGTGATGCGAAGCTCGCCGTTGACGACGAAGAAGTGGTCGCGAACGTGCTGCTTGAGCACGTCCGTGACCACCGTGGTCGCGATGCCCCCGGCGCGCGCATCAAAACACGCCACCACATCGCCGATCTCGAGCGCCTCGATCGGCCATTCGTGGCCGCGCGCGTCCGGCACAAGGCTGCCTTCCAATAAGCATGTGCCGCCGCCTTTGTTATGAACCAGATACACGCTTTCGCCAGCGGCAACGTTAGTCGCCTGCTCCTCCCTTGTTGTGCGCCAAGTAGATTCGGCGCCTTCTGCTATATGCCGCCCCCCTTGTTGTGCGCCAAGTACGCCCCCCCCCCCGCGTCGCACACATAGAAGTTGTGCGCCCCGCCGACGGTCATGTTGAACACCTCGACGGCCTCGTCCACGCGCGCGATGCGCTCGATCACCGTGGCGCCGTTGCCGACGACGCGATCGCCGATCTTGAGCCGGCCCGCTTCGAGCCAATCGTCGGCGCCCACCGCGAAGGGGTGTGTCGCCGTCACCTCGATCCCGTTTAAGACCAAGTAGCCTTCGGACCGCAGCTTGAACAGCCGAGTGACGTCGCTCGCCACCCGCCTGTTCCCTGCGAAGTCGAAGCTCATCACCTTCTCGCCGAGTGCCACGTCGGCGATGCGCTTGAGGCTGCCGTCCGCCATCCACACCCGCGTCTCGGCGGTGAAGCAGCCGCCGCCGCCGCCGCCGCCTGCTCCGCCACCGCCGCCTTCAGGGTCGTCAAAAAAATCATCAAAAACTCTCTTACACTCCCATTCCGCTGTGTCACCTTTGCATTTAAATTTTTCCGTTTCTCCAAATACATCCTCGTACTTGGTAACTGCTCCGATGTCCTCGCCGTTACGTGAATGTACAATGACCGTTTCTCCTCTAAGAAATATATGACTTATTGGTTCTTCTCTACTTTTATATTTTGG
>JADFMW010000010.1 GCA_022563655.1 Pseudomonadota bacterium | reverse complement strand
CCGTGCTCGGAGAACGGGCCGTGGCTGAACCCCTCCGGGTTCAAGAGGTATGTCCCGGCCGGGTAATCGCCATGCACGTCGGAGAAGACGCCCTCGAGCCGCTTGCGCCACACGCTCGGGCTCGGGCTCGCCTGCCATTCCATGGCGGCGGTATGGACGATCGCCAGCCGCGAGAAATCGGCGTTGATCCCCGCGCTCGTCATTTAACTGGGGACAGTATATAGTTTTTGGTGATCTCGGACGACGCTAAAATTATATACTGTCCCCAATTTCTAAGAGGAATGGTGGGCGCGGCTGGGATTGAACCAGCGACCCCCGCCGTGTGAAGACGGTGCTCTCCCGCTGAGCTACGCGCCCCTCGATGTCGCCAGCACACGCGCGGCTCCGGCGAGGCCGGCACGCCTTGGATTGAGGGGGGAACTCCACCACACCGGCTTCGGCGCGTGCGCGGCAGGGGCATATAAGGCGGCGGTCTTTCGCCTGTCAAGCGAGCGGCCCCGACGCTTGGCCCCGCGCCCGGACGCGGTGCCGGCGGCGGGTGTGGCCGCGGCCCCATCGGCGGGCGCATCTGATCCAGATCAAGGCGCGCCCTCATCCGGCCGCTAGTATGCGCCCGACGCCGGGCGATATCCGAGGCCGTCTTCCGCCGCGGCGACGCGCCGCCCCGGGCCAGTTCCGAGGGCTCATGCGATGCCGCTCGGGGGCGGTCGCGGGCGCCTGGCGTCACGGGATGCGATGCTCGCGCGCAAAGCCACGCGAGACGCTCCCGGTCACCCACACGGGAGGGACGCGGAATGAAACGTCTTGCCGCCGGGCTTCTATCGCTTGTCGTGCTGCTCGCGCTTGGATACGTGATGACCACGGCCGGAACCAGCGAGGCCGTCCTGTACAAGGACCCGGCGTGCGGCTGCTGCAACGGATACATCGCCTATCTGAGGGAGGCGGGAATCGACGTCGACGCGGTGAACACAGACGACATCGTCTCGATCAAGGAGAAGCACAAGGTCCCACAGGATATGTACTCCTGTCATACGATGATCATCGGGGAATACGTCGTCGAAGGGCACGTTCCGCTGGCGGCGCTGGACCGTCTGTTGTCGCGGCAGCCCGACATCGCCGGCATCGCGTTGCCGGGAATGCCGTCGGGCTCGCCGGGCATGCCCGGCCCGAAGAGCGAAAAGTTCGTGATCTACGTCATCTCCGACCGCGTCCCGCCGGCGACGTTCATGGTTATCTAAAATATCGCTTGGCGGCGCCGTCGCTCACCCTCCCGGCGGCGGGAATGATACCGGCGGTTTCGCGGTCAGCCATGGAGGCGGGGCTCAAGCCCGCGCCTGCTGGTGGTGCTCAAGCATTGTAGTGGTGGGTGAAGACCCGTCTTACGAGGTCGATATCCATGCGACCTTTCCCACGAAATCCACGCAGACATATATATCGAGCGTTGTGTGAATATATATAATGACGCGTGTTAGGTTCTATGCTAACCTAAATATGTATCGTTACGAATCTCGATCCTGACTCTCATGCTTGTGGGTTGTGTGTGAGGATCTACGGTACTTGCACTCACCGACCAACGTGCCGGTTGGTTTTCGGCTTTCCCATCGCGGCTCAAAGTCACTCTTGGCACGGACGTTCGGCCCAAAGGAATGATTTGGTTAGTTGAATATCTGGCTGCAAACATCAAGGTTTTCAAAACCACGGTTGCCAAAATGGCCCCTACGCGATGGCGCATCACCCCGAGTGAGTGTACGTAGGACAGTTTTTTTTCTAAGGGTAACAAAACTAACGGTTGCGAGGAGCTGCGCCTGATGTTTTCCGGCAATCATAGGTACCCGGTCGTAACGAGGGAGGCATATCGAGCGTTCGTCTCTTTCATGTTTGCTGCCGCCATGCTGGCGTGGGGTGCAACCCTCTTGGGGCTAACGTTGCTTGGACAACCAGTCTCTATACAGGCAGTCCCTATACAGTTACCTAACGCTATACAATTGATTAGTGGGATCCTTTACGGTGGTGTATTAATTTGTTTCTATTGGCTTTACTCGGAGATTCTGGCGACTCAATATCCGCCCACAAACTTACTTTTGCTATTACTTGACTTTATAGTGTTATCCTTCATGACGGGTACGGCTGCGTCCTGGAGAGATGTATTCAATTTCAATGTGCTAGCATTTGTTACATTAGCCCTGCTAGCGATTCGATTTGCAATCGCCGCTCGGTTCGAGTGGTGGCCTCCACGAGCACCGCGCAAGCGTTTTCGCGAAATGATGTTCACACATATATTCTCCGTCTATGTGGCATACTTTATTGTTCTTGTAATTTTTCTTATTGGGCGGCTTTCCGGTCAACAAGATGTGACAATCTTCGTTGGTTTAGCTAATGTTATGAAAAGTAATGGCCTCCTTTTCGGGCTTTGGTTTGGAATGGCGATGGGCATCGGTGTCACCGGCGCCCATTCGATGCGGCATATTCCTGTGCGCTCGCTCTCGCAACCCGTGCAGCCAACTCTTGAATTCAATAACAGGTCTACCCTCGTGCCAGCATATGGCGTAATCCCCGAACGACAACTCCCGATAGTGGTCAAGCACGTATTCAGGGGCGAAGAACGATTTCGTCAGTTTTTACGTTCAGTCGACTCTCGTTGGGTATCGCCTTTGGATTTTCATGAAAGTAGCGTTCATACTTATCGAGACGTAGAGACCCAGGCGTTTATTATGGCGCACCACGCCGTCGATCCGGATGAGATCGAGTTGCGTTCGATGTGGGTATACCTAGCTCACTGGTTTGACGATCAGTTTGACGACGCGTACGCAGCGGACTTAACGAGTAGCCGGGTGAGCGAGGAAGTCGATATAAAAGATATATTGATCGGTCTTGATCCACGACTTGGGCGACTTTGGGACGAAGCGGTTAAGTATACACGGAAACGCCATCCTAGCTGGAACGACAGCTTGTTCGAATTGGGGATGCGCCGGCTTATTTTAAGTGGTCCTATGTTTTCGCCAAAGTGCTCTCGACAACACGATGCAATTGGGCATGCTCATCGTGAATTAGTGTTCAAACGTTTGAATGACGATTACGGTGTAAAGGAGTTAGTCAGAGATGTTCCGAATCGCTTTCTAGCTTATACTTCGAAAGTTGTAGTTGAGATGTGGGACAGTTTCGATCCAGAACTTGATTTCAACTTAAGTATGCTCATGAATTTGTTTTATGCCCCTGGGCTATTTTATCACGATGCCGAAATTGAGCACATGCGCGATGAAATTACATTCAGTAAAACGAGAGATAACCCAGATGTATTTCGTGATATTATTGGTAAAGTGTTCGATACTATTAGACGACTGCCAATACATAAGCAAGAACTAGCTACGAAGCCCGTACGTATGTTTGTTCTATCCTTTGATCAGATTTTAGATCAGCAAGGACTACGGGATATATATCAGGAATGGCGATGATATCGGAATAAACTGGCCCGTTCGCGATAACGGATAGGCTAATACCCGTTGTATCGCTTCTACTAGTGCTACCTCCTAAGTGCGCTAGCGGTGATTTCGCGGAAGTGACTCTCCCGAATCCCTGATCCGAATCTTCTGCGTAGCGAGCGCGACCGAAAACATGGGCGTGTCAATGCCATCGAATTCCTGCGGTCTTACGGCAGTCAGGCGAGACCGCCGCGCAGCGTTCGCCGCAACTGCTCGCCGGGCGAGGCGCAGCGAGCGGCGCCCGCGGTTCAACCGCCGCGGCAACGCTCGGACACAAGTCGTTATCATTCGTGACTTGGCGCGGCCGCGCCGTTTGTGGCAAGGTCGCGCGGGCGCCGTCCGGCGCGCCCGGCCACATCGAGCCTCGCCGCCATGGCTGACCGCGAAACCGCCGCCATCGTTCTTGCCGCCGGCAAGGGGACGCGAATGCGCGGAAGCCTGCCCAAGGTGCTGCACCCCTTGGCCGGGCGGCCGATGATCGCGCACGTGTGCGCCACGGTGGCGGCGCTCGAGCCCGCCCGAGTTGTGGTGGTGGTGGCCCCCGGCATGGACGCGGTCATGGACGCGGTCGCTGGGGCGGCGGCGCCGGTGGAGGTGCCGGTGGAAGCCGTGGTGCAGCGCGAGCAGCTCGGCACCGCGCACGCCGTCGGCGCGGCGCGCGGCGCGCTCGAGGGCTTCGCCGGCGACGCGCTGATCGTGTTCGGCGACGGCCCGCTGATCACGGCCGAGACGTTGCGCGCGGTGGTCGCCGCGCGCCGCGCCGAGCCCGAGCCGGCCGTCGTGGTACTCGGCGTGCGGCGGGACGATGCGGGCGAGTACGGCCGCCTCGTTGTCGGCGCCGACGGGGCGCTCGAGCGCATTGTCGAGTTCCGCGACGCCACGCCCGAGGAGCGCGCGCTCACCCTGTGCAACTCGGGCGTGATGGCTCTCGACGCGGGCCGCCTGTTCGGCCTCGTCGACCGGGTCGGGTGCGACAACGCCAAGGGCGAGCACTACCTCACCGACATCGTCGCGCTGGCCCGCGCCGACGGCCTCTCGTGCGCCGTCGTCGAGGCCGCGGCCGACGAGCTCGTGGGCGTCGATTCGCGCGCCGGCCTCGCCGCCGCCGAGGCGGTGGTGCAGCGCCGCTTGCGCAACGCGGCGATGGAGGCGGGCGCGACCTTGCTCGACCCGGACAGCGTGTATCTGAGCTTCGACACGGCGTTCGGCCGCGATGTTGTCGTCGAGCCGCACGTCGTGTTCGGCCCCGGCGTGCGCGTCGGCGACGGCGTGCGCATCCGGGCGTTCTCGCACATCGAGGGCGCGACGATCGGCAACGGCGCCGCCGTCGGGCCGTTCGCGCGGCTGCGCCCCGGGGCCGAGGTGGGCGTCGGCGCGCGCGTCGGAAACTTCGTCGAGATCAAACAGGCGGTGATCGAGGCCGGCGCCAAGGTCAACCACCTGAGCTACATCGGCGACGCCCGCGTCGGCGCCAAGGCCAACGTCGGCGCCGGCACGATCACCTGCAATTACGACGGCTTCGACAAGGCGCGCACCGAGATCGGCGCCGGCGCCTTCATCGGCTCGAACACCGCGCTGGTCGCCCCGGTCGTGGTGGGCGACGGCGCCCATGTCGGCGCTGGCAGCGTGATCACCAAGGACGTGCCCGACGACGCGCTGGCGGTGACCCGCGCGCCGCAGGATATCCGCGCCGGCTGGGCCGCGCGCTTTCGCGAGCGCAAACGCAAGGCCAAGCGCGGAGGCGGGAAAAAGGACGGCTGAGGCGCGATGTGCGGCATCATCGGCGTAGTCGGCAAGGGGCCGGCGGCTCCGCTGCTGGTCGACGGGCTCAAGCGGCTCGCCTACCGCGGCTACGATTCGGCCGGCGTCGCCACCATCGTCGACGGCGCGATCGAGCGGCGCCGCGCCGAGGGCAAGATCGGCGCCCTCGAGGCGCTGCTGCGTGACGACCCGCTCGACGGCACCGTCGGCCTCGGCCACACCCGCTGGGCGACCCACGGCGCGCCGACCACGATCAACGCCCACCCCCACGCCACCGCGCGCGTCGCCGTCGTCCACAACGGCATCATCGAGAACTTCCAGCCGCTGCGCGACGAGCTGATCGCCAAGGGCCGCCGCTTCGAGACCGAGACCGACACCGAGGTGGTCGCGCACCTGATCACCGACTACCTGGACCAGGGGTCGTCGCCGCGAAAGGCCACGGCGGCTGCGCTCAAGCGCCTCAAGGGCGCCTTCGCGCTCGGCATCCTGTTCGCCGGCGAGGACGGTCTGATCATCGGCGCCCGGCGGGGCAGCCCGCTCGCCGTGGGCTACGGCGACGGCGAGATGTTCCTGGGCTCGGACGCCCTGGCGCTGGCCCCGCTGACGCGCATGATCGCCTACCTCGAGGAGGGCGATTGGGTCGAGCTCACCCGCGACGGCGCGGTGGTGCGCGACGCCCGCGGCCGCATCGCCGAGCGACCGATCATGGAGACGGTGCTGTCCGGCGCCGCCATCGGCAAGGGCAACTACCCCCACTTCATGCTCAAGGAGATCTACGAGCAACCCACGGTCATCGGCGACACGCTGGCGAGCCTATACCATCCCGTGAGCGGCGAGATCCGGCTGCCCGAGCTGCCCTTCGATTTCGCCGAGCTGCCCAAGATCACCATCGTCGCCTGCGGCACCTCGTTCTACGCCGGGCTTTGCGCCAAGTACTGGCTGGAATCGATCGCCCGGTTGCCGACCGAGGTCGATATCGCGTCCGAGTTCCGCTACCGCGAGGCGCCGCTGCCCGAGGGCGGCCTGGCGCTGTTCATCTCGCAGTCGGGCGAGACCGCCGATACCCTCGCGGCGCTCCGCTTCGCGCGCCAGCACGGCCAGCACTCACTGTCGCTGCTCAACGTCGCCGAGAGCACGATGGCGCGCGAATCCGACGTCGTGCTGCGCACCCTCGCGGGGCCCGAGATCGGCGTCGTCTCGACCAAGGCGTTCACCACCCAGCTCGTCGTGCTCGCGTGTTTCGCGCTGGCGTGCGCCCGGGCGCGCGGCGCGATCGGCGCCGACGAGGTCGCGCGGCTGACGGCGGCGCTCGCCGAGGTGCCCAAGCACGCCGCCAACGTGCTCAACCACGACCACGGCATCGGCGCGCTCGCCGCCGACGTCGCCAAGGCGCGCGACGTGCTGTTCATCGGCCGCGGCACCGGCTACCCCATCGCCCTCGAAGGCGCGCTCAAGCTCAAGGAGATCTCGTATATCCACGCCGAGGGCTTCGCCGCCGGCGAGCTCAAGCACGGCCCCATCGCGCTGATCGACGAGGGCGTGCCGGTGATCGTCGTCGCGCCCAGCGACGCGCTGTTCAAGAAGACCGCCTCGAACATGCACGAGGTCATCGCCCGCGGCGCCCACGTGGTGTTCCTGAGCGACGCGGCCGGGGTCAAGGCGCTCGGCGGCCTCGCCGCGGCGACCATCGAGCTGCCCACGGTCGATCCCTTCGTCGCCCCGATCCTGTACTCGATCCCGGTGCAGCTCCTGGCCTACCACGTCGCGGTCATCAAGGGCACCGACATCGACCAGCCCCGCAACCTGGCCAAGAGCGTCACCGTGGAGTAGGGGGGGAATGGCTCAACCGAGCCAATCCTAGAGGCCGCCTGGTTTTTGATTCGCGCCGGTGATGGGGTGCCAATAACCCCAATTGCCCCAATTACCCCAATTACCCCAATTACTCCAATCACCAAGGAGGTTTCGAGGAGCTCGGCAAGCGCGAGGGTATCGCCGTGGCGGCCGGGAGGATCCGTTCGGTGGCGTTTCCGGGCCGGCCGTGCAACATTGTGCAACGCTATGATATCTGCGATATCGGGATCATATCGGACATCTGGTGTAGGGTGATAACGGGGGACATTCGCGATCCGGTCCCGGACGCCGATCAAGACAGAATCAACCGTGAAGCAGGGAGGCCTCGCAAATGCTGAAACGATCCTCTGGGCGGATTGTGATTGCCGCCTCAATCGCTTTCATTCTCACCGCCGCCTGGTCCGTGATGGCGCTGGCGGTCGAGATGACCTTCTACGGGAACCAGCACTTCCGCTTCGTTTCCGATACCGGCAAGGTCATCCTGATTAACCCCTGGATCAAGGGCAACAAGGACGCACCATTCGGCATCGATTTCTACAAGAAGGGCGAGGTCGACCTCATTCTCGCCACCTCGGGCCACGGCGACGATCAGGGCGACGCCGTCGAGATAGCGGCCAATACCGGCGCCACCATCTTCACCGTCGCCGAGCTGGGCTCATGGATGCAGAACCAGATCGAGGGGTTCGGCGGCTCCAGAAAGCAAGTCTACAGAGGTAGCATCGGCGGCCGCTACGAGCTCGGCGACATCACGGTGCAGCTCGTCCAGTCGGCTCACGGCTCCGGCATCGCGCCCAAGGAGAAGGGCTTTCCGGCCCGCTACAGTGGGGGGCCGGCATCGGGCGCGCTGATCACCTTCGAGGACGGGCTCAAGGTCCTGATGGCCGGGAGCACCGGGCTGAGCATGGAGCTTCAGCTCTTCGGCATGCGCTTCCAGCCGCACGTGGCGCTGATCCCCATTGCCGGCCGGTTCATGATGCACCCGGACGACGCGGCCTTCGCCGCCAAGCTCCTGATGACCGACAATCCCAACCTGAAGACCGTGGTGCCGCAACATTTCCGCGTCAAGGGCCATCCGCCCTGGATGGGAACGCCCGATGAGTTCGAGGCAGAGGTCAAGAAGCTCGGCCTTGGCCTCAACGTCCTCAAGCCCGAGGTCGGAAAGGCCTATACCCTTACCAAATGATGTCGGCCCCAAGTGATGTCGGCCGAGTAATGGATGAATTGGGCACGCGGGGTTGGCCGCCTTGCCAGGGCGGCTAACCTAGCGCCTCTGCCGGTGCGGCTCCCGGCCTACCACGTCGCGGTCATCAAGGACACCGACATCGACCCGCCCCGCAACCTCGCCAGGAGCGTGACCGTGGAGTAGGGGGGCGTCGGACGAGCTCCAACGTGGCATCGGCTTCGGCGTGAGAGACATCGACGCTGGGCTCGCCCCGCGGTCGCCGGATCGGCCCGATGGAGAGAGGGATCGCGCGATAACGAACCAGATCAGCAATGGATTTGAAACCGAGGCGCCTTCCGTGCTATCATTGCAAGTAATCAGGTGGAGCCCGTTGAGGAATCCCGGTTAAGCCGGGAATGGATGGAGGGTTCGGCGGTACTCGTGTCGGCGAGTTGGAGTGAGACCACAAATGCGCTGCTGGGTGTCGCCGGTGACGATTTGCACGATGTTCGTAACAGGTAGAATGGCGTAACAATAATAATTCAGGGCCGGCCGACCAGGCAACAAATGCTCGAAGCATTGTAGACGTTGCTTGGTACGGCCGCGCGCCCCGCTAGCGCGCTGTCTGCTGCGGGCGAGGACTCAATCAAAACCAGAAGTTTAGCGAACCAGTGCCGTTTGGCGCTCGGTTCGCGCTGGCCACGTCTGACCCGCGTGAGAGGCAGCCGAGGGAAGCTAGGTGCGCGAGCCGACCACATCCGCCGCTAACGATGGCGACACCGGCGACGATGCCGCCAGCCGGGTCGGCGACCGGCGCGTGCTCCCCGGCGACCGCTATCCGGTTCGATCGCCACTCACGGAAACCGACTCACACGCTTCGTTGCCGCGCGCCGAAGCCATACCGGCACGCGAGTAAAACCAAAGGAAATGCCATGTACAAAAAGAACAACACACTGCAAGGCATCACCCTCGCCGCCGCGCTGGCGCTGACAATCGTTGCGCTGAGTGGCGGCTGGGTGCGAAACAGCCTGGCGTCGCATCCCAAGTCGCTCTTCGATGACCCCGACTCACCGGTAACGGGCAACCCCAAGGGCGGCGTGACGTTGATCGAGTTCTTCGACTATCACTGTGTTGTCTGCAAGAGCGTGCTCAAGGTCGTGATGACGGTCCTCGAGGATGAACCGGACGTGCGCCTCATCTTCAAGGAGTACCCCATCCTCGGCCGCGAATCGGTCGTTGCCGCGCGCGCCGCGCTCGCCGCGAACGCGCAGGACCCCCGCAAGTATGTGCCATTCCACATCGCCATGATGTCGAGCCGCGGGCTGCTGACGGAGCCGCGCATCCTGCGACTCGCCCGCGGCGTGGGCCTCGACCCCGAGCGGCTCAAGACCGCAATGTTCGCGCCCGAGATCCTGCAGGCGATCAAGCGCAACTGGGATCTCGCCGATGCGTTGGGAATCAGAGGCACGCCCGCGTTCGTGATCGGCGACAAGGTCATCCCCGGCGCCGTCAGTCTCAAGGCGTTGAAGCGGTATATTGCCGAGGCCCGCGCGGACTTGGGGGGCAAGCAGTTCTCGGCTCGGGCAATCGCGCTGCAACGGGGGCGGCTGCGGCTTTAGGACACGCCGAGCGGCCGGGCCGCCCCATGAAAAAGAACGTCGGGCCCGCGCCGCGCCGCCACACGGAACCCGGCCCGGCGGGGCCGGCAACCTCGCCAGGAGCGTGACCGTGGAGTGGGGGGAGGAAATGGCTCAAACGAGCCAGTTTTGAGCGTCGCACAATATCTGATATGTTGCCAGGCGAGGGGTAGGCCGTTGCCGGTTTCCCGAATGGCCGCGTTCGATTACAATCTCTCAGGTTGTGGAGGTTGCCTGGGAAAGATCGGCTGATTTGATGAGGAATTTGCACGATAAGCGACGCGACTGGGCGGAAACATGAGCAAAATAGCATTCAAGAAATACGAGGAAGCTCGCAAGGAACAGCTCAATCGCAACGAAGCGCGGAGCATTCGCGCTAGTGTAGCCAAAGCTCAACAGAACCCTCACCCTGCTGGTCTTCGTTGGCCATTCGAGTTGCTTCAAAATGCTCTAGATTCCGGGCCGCGCGAAGACAGGTCGTTCATAACGATTGGTCTTCGCCGCGAATCGTCGAAGGTCGTATTCGAACACGACGGTGCGCCGTTTACTTCGCTTGAATTGGCGGCGCTGCTCTCGGGCGGATCGAGCAAGGAGTTCGAGTCCGATGTTACGACTGGCCGCTTCGGCACCGGGTTTCTCGTCACACACGTCTTAGCTGAGCAAACCGAACTGCACGGGTTGCTCGAAGTGGGAGCCGGCTACGAGCAATTCGAGTTGATGCTCGACCGCAGCGGTGACGAAGATGCGATTTTGGAAAACATCCACTCCTGTAACGACGCTATCCGCGCTGCGACGCCGCTCAGTGATTTGGATCGGGTTCCTTCAGCCCGTTTCAAATACCCAATTACCGACGATAGTCCGCTTACCCTTGGGCTTGAGGCGCTGAAGCGGGCCTTACCCTACCTGTTCGCGACCCGTACGAGCCTTGGCCGCGTTGAGCTTGAGACGAAAGAAGGCTGCTCAGAGGTTTGGACGGCGGGGGAGATACAAGGAGATGTGCTCGACGATGGCTACGTCGAGTATCGTTTACTTAAGGTTGATCGGAACGGTAGCACATTGCCCGAAATTCGTGTGTATCGGTTTATGACCCGAGAAGGTGGAAAGGCTGCGGCCCTCGTATTGTTGGAACGTTTGGAAGACGGTTGGAAGGTTCGGCTGCCCCAACCGGACGCGCCACGCGTATTCCGAGAATACCCTTTGCGCGGATCAGGCTTCCTTCCAATTAACTTCGTGCTCGATGGGAAATTCGAACCCGACCAAGAGCGCAGCAAATTGTTTATGACTGACGAGGACAAGCGGTTATTGGAAGACGCGTTCGATGCGGCGGTTGTGGCTGTTAAATACGCCTTTGACCAGAAATGGGAAGACGCACATTTGCTCGCGCGGGCATGCAAGCCAGCTACAACGTTCGACCAGACCGATGCTGAAGAAGGCCAGTGGTGGACTGAAAAACTCGCCTCTTTCGCGGAGCGTCTGGCCAGATTATCCATCGTCGATTGCATGTCGCAGGTCCTGCCGGCGATTACCTCGGAAGGTTCGTTCGCGGATTTCGTCATTCCGCGTCTCTTGCCAAACTCATCGGCGGACGAAACAACAATCGAGCGAATGTGGCCGCTGGTGCGAGCGTCAACAGACCTGCTACCACCACGCAAAGAGCTAGCCCTCGACTGGACTGAAATCGCTGAAGGCTGGCACGGCTTGGGTCTACAACTCGCTCGCGTCACCGTAAGCAGGCTTGCGGAATATGTCCGTGACGAGGCAGAAACCCTGGATCAGCTTCACGTTGAGGGCGATCCCAAGCAGTGGTTGGCTAGGTTTTTTGATATCGTGGGCGAATGCTGGAGCAAACGCGCTGGCGTAGACCTGTCTGTGCTTGCGGGGATGGTACCCGATCAGAACCAACGCCTCTGTTCACACTCAGAGCTGCGGCGCGACGGCGGTGTTCCCGATCGACTCAAAGACATTTGCAGGGACATGGGTTACGACATTCGCAGCGAGTTGCTGCTTGGCGGCTTCGAGGAAATCGCAGAGGCGGCCGGATTGACCTTTCTAACGGAGACGATTGAACAGGCGATCCCGACGAGCGTTTCAGAGGCCGATGTAATCGACACGGCGCTGAAGCACCTACACGAAAGGCTTCCTGAGGACGAGGACTGCGACGAAGCCACTACCGAGCTGCAGAAAGCCAGCGTCCGGCTTCTCGTTTACCTATGGGAGTCACATGGAAAAAACGCCGCTTCGATCGCAAGGAAGATGCCGCTGATCGCGTCAAACCAACGCGCCGTTAGGTGGAGCCATAGCCGGATGATGATGGCCCCCGTGTGCAGCTGGCACGAATTGGCGAGACCGTTTGCTAAAGCCTTTCCGCCTGACCGCGTATTGGCCGATTTCTATGCGGGTTGCGAAGAAGAGGGAAGCCCGATCCCCGATAGTGTCGCGGCGCTCGTTGAATGGGGAATCGCAATCGCGGACCCGATCACGACCGACACGCCAGCCGAATTGCAGGAACGGCGTCTGGCCGCCATCAGTTTGGTAGACGACACAGAGGGCATCGTTGTCAGAGGCGAGACGTTCAGCCAAATCGCCCTGTTGCAGCCCGCAGTACTGAACCGCTGCCAGGAAGGGATAGATAAAGCCCGTGCACTGCTCGGCCTCGTTCTGTGCCATATCGCGCCACACGACCCCGCGTGGCAAGAAAAACGGGTTGTGAAGGGGCGGAAGTCCAGAGAAGACGTTGATATTCTAGTGCACGGGGCACTCTGGTTGGCCGACCTGAAATACCGGGCGTGGGTTCCCGTACCTGGTGAAGATGGCAAGCCCGTCAAGATGGTCGCAAACGCAGCAACACTGAAGGATCTATTGGACCCAGCGTGGTTAGAACAGAATGATGCTGCAATCGAGCTGCTCAGCAAATGGTTTGAATTCGACGAGCTCGATTTGCGACTACTCGGCATAGCGCCGGACGCGGAAAAGCGTCAGGAACTGCGCAATGGACTTGCCAAACTAGTTGAATCTGTTGGTGCCGATCCGGGGTTGTATGAATCGCTCGCCGAGGAAGTTGAGGCGGGACGTCGGCGGTCCCGGGACGTAGAACGATGTCGACGCTTGGGTATGGCCGTTCAAGAAGCCATCAAGTCGGCAATGGAAAGCTATGACCTAAAGCTTGAACTCATCGACAAAGGCTTCGATTACGAGGTTACGCCTCCGACAGACGAAGTGATCGAAGACGCGACAACTATACTTGAGATTGGGCCGTACCTTCTTGAGGTAAAGGCGACGACAAAGGGGCAGGCGCGTCTTACGCCTACGCAGGCCGAAACGGCGTCGATAAACCCGACCCATTACGTGCTCTGTGTCGTTGACCTGCGCAACCTCTCAACAGACGAGCTAGACGAGGCGTGGACGGCCGCTAGGGTGGAACCGTTAGCCAAAATCGTCCCTGATATCGGCGGCAAGGTCGAAGAAACGTGTCAGTTGGTCGAAGCCGCTAGGACCAGTCCGATCGGAATTCGCAACGACTCGGCCCTCCGCTACGAGGTGCCATTCTCTGTGTGGGATAAGGGCGTATCGATCTCCGAATGGGTTTCAAAAATTTCGGAATTTCTGAGGGAAAAAAGCGTCAAGTAGTTGTGCTGCTATGACCATGCCGGGCTTTGAGGCTGGGGACACCGCCGCCGTCGCGAGCGGCAACCCGTTCATCACCACGGGTTGCCGTGCCTGGGTCTGCGCCATCGGACGCCAGGTGGTCGCCGGGCTGTAACGCGTCCCGCCGCCGGCCTATAATCCGCCGCGCACCGACGCGGCGTCGCGGCGTCCCCGAAGCGATCGAAAAATACGGTTTGTCCTAGGGAGGGTCTGATGGCGAGTTTCGACGGCGAGGCGTTTATCCGCCGGTTCAATACCGTTTGGGACCAGCACGACATCGACGGCATCGCGGAGATGTTCACGGAAGATGCCGTTTTCGAGGCGTCGTTCGGCCCCGAGCCCCACGGCGAACGCGCCGTCGGCAAGGAGGCGGCGCTAAAGCAGGCCGCGGCGATATTCGAACGCATCCCCGACCTGCATTTCGCCGAGATCCGGCACTTCGTTTCCGACCAGTTCGCGGTCGTCGAATCGGTCACCACCGGCACGCCGACGGGCGGGTCGCCGTTCGAGGTCCATCTGGTGGACGTCCTCACGATACGGGACGGCAAGATTGCGGCGAAACGTTCCTACCGAAAATCCCGGCTTTAGCCCGGCTTTAGACTGACTTCGATTCCTGTCCATCTCTGTGAATGGAGAGGCCATCTCCGTGAATGGAAGGGAATGGGCGGCGCATCGGTCGCCAGGTGCTCGTTGGGCTGTAATGCGCTCCGCCGGGGGTCTATGATTGACCACCGCATCGACGCGGCCACGTCCGCGCCGCCGTTCATCGCGCCGAGGAGGACACGCCATGCAACTTAAGGATAGCACCCTGTTCCGCCAGGAATGCTACATCGACGGCGCCTGGGTCGGCGCCGACGGCGGCGAGACCATCGACGTCAACAACCCGGCGACCGGCGACATTCTCGGCGTCGTGCCGAAGCTGGGCGCCGCCGAGACGCGCCGCGCCATCGAGGCGGCGAGCGCGGCGTATCCCGCCTGGCGCGCCAAGACGGCCAAGGAGCGGGCGCACATCCTGCGCCGGCTCTACGACCTGATGATGGCGAACCAGGAGGACCTGGCGGTGCTGATGACCGCCGAGCAGGGCAAGCCGTTGGCCGAGTCGCGAGGCGAGGTCGCCTACTCCGCGTCGTTCATCGAGTGGTTCGCCGAGGAGGGCAAGCGCACCTACGGCGACGTCATCCCGCAGACCTTCGCCGACCGCCGCATCGTCGTCATCAAGGAGCCGGTCGGCGTGGTCGCCACCATCACGCCGTGGAACTTCCCCTCGGCGATGATCACCCGCAAGGTCGGCCCGGCGCTGGCGGCGGGCTGCACGGTGGTCTCCAAGCCGGCGTCGCAGACGCCCTACTCGGCGCTGGCGCTGGCCGAGCTCGCCGAGCGCGCCGGCGTGCCCAAGGGCGTGTTCAATGTCATCACCGGCTCGGCGCAGGCCATCGGCGGCGAGATGACGTCCAACCCGACCGTGCGCAAGCTCACGTTCACCGGCTCGACCGAGGTCGGCAAGACGCTGATGGAGCAGTGCGCGCGGACGGTGAAGAAGGTGTCGATGGAGCTCGGCGGCAACGCCCCGTTCATCGTCTTCGACGACGCCCAGATCGACGCCGCGGTGACCGGCGCCATGGCCTCGAAGTACCGCAACACCGGCCAGACCTGCGTCTGCGCCAACCGCATCCTGGTGCAGGACGGGGTCTACGACGAGTTCAGCGAGAAGCTCGCCGCCGCCGCTTCCAAGCTGGTCGTCGGCGACGGCCTCAAGGGCGAGACCCAGCAGGGGCCGCTGATCGACGAGAACGCGCTCGCCAAGGTCGAGGACCACATCGGCGACGCGCTCGCCAAGGGCGCCCGCGTGGTCACCGGCGGCAAGCGCCACGCCCTGGGCGGCACCTTCTTCGAGCCGACGGTGCTGGCCGACGTCGACACCCAGATGAAGATCGCCCGCGAGGAGACCTTCGGGCCGGTCGCGCCGTTGTTCAGGTTCTCGACCGAGGACGAGGCGCTGCGGCTCGCCAACGACACCGAGTTCGGCCTGTGCTCGTATTTCTACAGCCGCGACATCGGCCGCATCTGGCGCGTCGCCGAGGGCCTCGAGACCGGCATCGTCGGCATCAACGAGGGCATCATCTCGACCGAGGTGGCGCCGTTCGGCGGCATGAAGGAATCGGGCGTCGGCCGCGAGGGCGCGCACCACGGCATCGAGGAGTACCTCGAGGTCAAGTACCTGTGCATGGGCGGCATCGACCGATAACGAGCCGTCGGCGGTCAGCTATTAGCTGCCAGCAGTCAGCAGTCAGCTGTCAGCGGTCGGCTATCCGCTGAAAGCTGATCCCTGAGCGCTGACTTCTGAAAGCCGAGGGCTGGGCCATGGCCAAATACGACCACGACTTCTTCGTCATCGGTGGGGGATCGGGCGGCGTGCGCGCGGCCCGGATCGCGGCGTCGCACGGCGCGCGCGTCGCGGTCGCCGAGGAGCGCTACCTCGGCGGCACCTGCGTCAACGTCGGCTGCGTGCCCAAGAAGCTGTTCGTTTACGCCGCGCACTTCGCCGAGGACTTCGAGGACGCCGCCGGCTTCGGCTGGACGCTCGGCGCGCGCCGCTTCGAGTGGCCGCGGCTGCTCGCCAACAAGAACGCGGAGATCGCGCGCCTCAACGGCGTCTACGATCGGCTGTTGAGGGACTCGGGCGTCGAGATCTTCGAGGCCCGCGCCACCGTCGCCGATGCGCACACGATCGAGGTCGGCGGCACGACCGTCACCGCCGGGCACATCCTGGTCGCCACCGGCGGCTGGCCCGTCGTGCCCGAGGTCCCCGGCGCCGAGCACGCCATCACCTCGAACGAGGCGTTCTTCCTCGACCGCCTGCCCGAGCGCGTGGTCGTCGTCGGCGGCGGCTACATCGCGGTCGAGTTCGCCGGCATCTTTCACGGCCTGGGGTGCGAGGTGATCCAGCTCTACCGCGGGCCGCTGTTTCTGCGCGGATTCGACGACGACGTGCGCCGCACCCTTGCCGGGGAGATGACCAAGAAGGGCATCGACGTGCGCTTCGACGCCGACATCGAGCGTATCGAGCAGGCGGACGGCGCGCTGCGCGCCACCCTCGCCGACGGCTCTCGTCTCGAGGCCGAGCGCATCATGTACGCCACCGGGCGCGCGCCCAACACCAGAGGTATCGGCCTCGAGGAGGCCGGCGTCGAGCTCGACGAGAAGGGCGCGGTGGCGGTCGACGCGTACTCGCGCTCGTCGGTCGAAAACATCTTCGCCGTCGGCGACGCGACCGACCGCGTCAATCTCACGCCGGTGGCGATCCGCGAGGGCCACGCGGTGGCCGATACGCTGTTTGGCGGCAACCCGACCATGATCGACCACGCGGACGTGCCCTCGTGCGTGTTCAGCCAGCCGAGCATCGGCACGGTCGGTCTGACCGAGGCCCGGGCGCGCGAGCGCTACGGCGCCGTCGATGTCTACAAGAGCGAGTTCCGCGCGCTCAAGCACACGCTGAGCGGCCGCGACGAGCGGACGATGATGAAGCTGATCGTCGAGCGCGCCTCGGGGCGCGTCGTCGGTTGCCACATGGTCGGCGCGGACGCCGGCGAGATCATCCAGGGCATCGGCATCGCGATCAAGTGCGGCGCCACCAAGGCGCAGTTCGACGCCACGGTCGGCATTCACCCGACCTCGGCCGAGGAATTCGTCACCATGCGCGAGACGGCGCCCGAGCCCGAGCACGAGCCCGAGCCCGAGCCCGAGGCCGAGCACGAGGGGCATGACCGCGTCCCGGTGTGAGCCCGCGGCGAGGCGCGCCCGACAAAGCTGAAGTCTCGGGTACGGCGCCCTCGCGCGAAGCCGTCGAGTCGCCGCAAAGCCAGTGAAATAGCTTGGCAGCAGCGTCCGTTTCGGCGTATACGCTTGGCCTTTCCGGTCAACCCGTCGAGAGCGACGTAGTTTTGAGGCTCGCCATGGCGACGAAGTGGACGCCTGACAGCTGGCGCAAGTTTCCCATCAAGCAGCAGCCGGACTGGCCCGATGCGGCGGCGCTCGAGTCGGTCGAGACGCGGCTTGCGTCTTTCCCGCCCTTGGTGTTCGCCGGCGAGGCGCGGCGGCTCAAGGCGCAGCTCGCCGACGTCGCCGAGGGGCGGGCGTTCCTGCTTCAGGGCGGCGATTGCGCCGAGAGCTTCGCCGAGTTTCACGCCGACAACATCCGCGACACCTTTCGCGTGCTGTTGCAGATGGCGGTGGTGCTCACCTACGGCGCCAACTGCCCGGTGGTGAAGGTCGGCCGCATGGCGGGCCAGTTCGCCAAGCCGCGCTCGTCCGGCACCGAGGTGCAGGACGGCGTCGAGCTGCCGAGCTACCGCGGCGACGTGGTCAACGCGATGGAGTTCACGGCCGCGGCGCGCAGGCCCGATCCCGAGCGGCTGATCCAGGGCTACGGCCAGTCGGCGGCGACGCTCAACCTGTTGCGCGCCTTCGCCCAGGGCGGCTTCGCCGACCTGCACCGGGTGCAGCGCTGGAACAACGGCTTCGTCGCCCGCAGCCCGCAGGGGGCGCGCTACCAGGAGCTTGCCGACCGCATCAGCGACGCCCTCGACTTCATGGAGGCCTGCGGCGTGACGTCGGAAACCATGCCGCAGCTGCGCTCGGTCGATTTTTATACCTCGCACGAGGCGCTGCTCCTGGGCTACGAGCAGGCGCTGAGCCGCGTCGATTCGACCACCGGCGACTGGTACGACTGCTCGGCCCACATGCTGTGGATCGGCGACCGCACGCGGCAGGTCGACGGCGCCCACGTCGAGTTCCTGCGCGGCGTCGGCAATCCGGTCGCCGTCAAGGCCGGCCCCACCACCGAGGTGGACGAGCTGTTGCGCCTGATCGAAACGCTCGACCCGCGCAACGAGCCCGGGCGCATCACGGTGATCTGCCGCCTCGGCGCCGACAAGGTGGACTCGCTGCTGCCGCCGCTGGTGCGCGCGGTTGCGCGCGAAGGCCGCAAGGTGGTGTGGGCGTGCGACCCGATGCACGGCAATACCGTCAAGTCGTCGACCGGCTATAAGACCCGCGCCTTCGACCGCATCCTCGCCGAGGTTCGCAGCTTCTTCGCCGTGCACTTGGCCGAGGGCAGCTATGGCGGCGGCGTCCACTTCGAGCTGACCGGGCAGGACGTGACCGAGTGCACCGGCGGCGCCCAGGCGATCACCGAGCACGCCCTCGCCGACCGCTATCACACCCACTGCGACCCGCGGCTCAACGCCTCGCAGGCGCTCGAGTTGGCGTTCATCATCGCCGAGGCGCTGAAGAAGGAGCGCGACGGCACGGCGCGCCTCGCCGCGGCGTCCTGAGGACCTAAGCGGCGGCGCTAGCGCATTATCCGGTCATCTTTACGCAGTAAAGATGACTTGCGTTCAAGCGCCACGCAGGCTCCCGCCGCAGGGGCGGCGGCCCGCGGTCGCGGGCTGGCATAATCCAATCGTAACCATTCGATCGGATTATGCTCTAAGTCCGTATCAGTCGCTGTTTCCGAGCCAGGCGCCGATGAAGCCGTCGAGCCAGCGGTGCATCGCCGCCCCGTGGCGCGCGTGCCCGGCGAGGTGATCCTCGGGCGGCCGCGCGCCGGGCGCGCCGAGCTTGTCGGCCGCCCGCTTCATCCACGACTTGAGGATGTCTTCCCGGATCTCGGGATGGAACTGCACGCCGTAGGCCGCCGCGCCATAGCGGAACGCCTGGTTTGCGAACGTGTCGCCGGTGGCGAGCAGCTCGGCGCCGGCCGGCAGCTCGATCCCCTCGCCGTGCCAGTGAAAGACATGCAAGGGCTCGGGGAACACATCACCTCCCGCCGCCGTCGGCGCGATCGGGTAGTAGCCGACCTCGTGCAGGCCCTCGGGATGGACCGTCACGGCTGCGCCGAGGCAACGGGCGAGCAGCTGCGCCCCGAGGCAGATGCCCAGCAAGGGCTTGCCGGAATCGAGCGCCGTCGGGATCCAGTCCAGCTCCTGGCGGATGAACGGCAGCGAGTCGTCGTTGGCGCTCATCGGCCCGCCGAAGATCACGGCGCCGGCGTGGTCGTCCATCGATTCGGGCAACGATTCGCCGGCCCTGGGACAGCGCACGTCGATGCCCCAGCCCTGCGTCCGCAGCGCCGCCGCCACCTGTCCGGGGTCCGAGCGGCGGCTGTGGACGACGAGAAGAACGGTGCCGTTCATCCGATGCGAGGCTGAGAGGGTGCGTCTCCGTTGGCGCCGTGTCGCCGAATCGGGCGCGCCACTTTAGGGGGGCGCGGCGCCAACGGCAAGCGGGCGGCCGACGCGAACGAACCACCGTTTCGCCGTGTGAGCGGCGACTCCGGCGTCGCCGGCATGGTCTCCGAGTACGGCCATGGTCTCCGAGTACGGCCATGGTCTCCGAGTACGGCCATGGTCTCCGAGTATGGCCGGGCGCGGCCGATATGGCCCACGACGGCTCGTTCGCTAGCAAAGTATAGTTAACAAAATGATAATGATATGCGCGCCGTGATCGCCTCGGCCGCGGAGAATGGCCTCGGCCGCACCTCTCGCGTAGCAGCCAATTCGTTTGCGAAACGTCGCTAAGTCGGGCTTGAGCTGGACCCGTTACGGCCATCTGCCTGATACAGATCAGTACGCTTACGGGTTAATCTCGGAAATGGAAAGCTCAAGACGGGGAGAGAGTAACATCTCCATTGTCAGGGAATTCTGCTTCGTAGGTTCCTCTCCACTTTTTGCCGTCTTTTGAAAGTTTAACAATCACCTTGCCGCATTCGCTGCCGAGATCGGTTGTTATTCTGAGCTGAGCTTTTGCGGTGATGGCTCCTGTGAAGGGGTGATATCCCCAGCAGGAGTAGTTTGAGTTGGCGAATTTTATCTCGCCCTCGAAGCTGGCATCCTCACCAGCTACCTTGGAGAGGTTTCGGATGTACAATCCCCCACCCCAGCTAGAGTCAACATCGCTATTCCACCTACCGCTTAGCTTGGTTGGTACTTCGATTGCGCCGCCACCCGGTATAGTAAGTTTTATAGAGACGGCCTGTTGTTCTGCTGCCTGGGCGGTAGTATCGGCGCCCAACATTGCCGCTGGAATCGCCACTACCACAAGCGCGGCCAGGGTGAGAGGCGCAAGAGCGTATCCAAACCTTCTGAACATGGCCTTGCCTCCCTCGGTTGTACAAGAGCTGCTGGAGGATAGTAACGGCTGATTGAGCAAGCGCCAAGCGGCTAAACACCGGCGCCCTTGCCGGCGCGGGTACGAGGCCCGCGCCGGGGCGCCCCGGCGGCCATTCGTGCTGCCGTTGCCGGTAACCGGGAAAGGGTCATCCGGGAAATCACGGTAGATACGAGGCCGCCGCCGGATGGGGCCGTGAGGCGGGTGGCGGCGCCTTCGAAAAGCGGGCGCGCCAGCTTTATGGCCCGCTGCGCGCCCGCCGCCTACATCGGGCTGACGGTTGCGTCGCTGTCGAGCAGCGTGGTGTCGAGGCCCGCGGCCGCGAGTGCGGCCATGATGGCGCGCACGTGCTCGGCGTCGTGCGTCTCGATCACCACGTCGAGGTCGGCATGCTTGGCGGGCAGGCCCGAGAACGCGCGCTGGTGATAGACCTCGATGATGTTGGCGTCGGCGTCGCCGATAATCTTCGTGACCCGCGCCAGCGTCCCCGGCGTATCGGTGATCTCGATGCGCAGGCGCACGATGCGCCCGTCGCGCACCAGGCCGCGCAGGATGACCGACGACAACAGCCGCATGTCGATGTTGCCGCCGCTGACGACCAGCCCGACGCGGCGGCCGGCGAAGCGGTCGCGGTGCGCGAGCAGGGCGGCGAGCGCGGCGCCGCCGGCGCCCTCGGCCACCGTCTTCTCGATCTCGAGCAAGAGCTGCACGCCGCGCTCGAGATCGTCCTCGCTCACCAGCAGCACGTCGTCGACGAGGCGCTCGATGATGGGCAGCGTCAGCTTGCCGACGGTCTTGACCGCGATGCCCTCGGCGATCGTCCGCCCGCCGCCCTCGGCTGTCTGGCCGTGTATCGCCTGGTGCATCGAGGGGTAGAGCGCCGCCTCGACGCCGACGATCTCGATGTCCGGCTTGAGCGCCTTGGCGGCGATGGCGATGCCGGCGATCAACCCGCCGCCGCCGATCGGCGCGACCACGATCTCGAGGCCGGGGTCGGCCGCGAGCATCTCGAGCCCGATGGTGCCTTGTCCGGCGATGATCTTCGCATCGTCGTAAGGGTGAACCAAGACCAGGCCCTCGGTTGCGGCGAGCTCGCGCGCCCGCGCCGCGGCCTCGTCGATGATCTCGCCCTCGAGCACCACCCGGGCGCCGAAGCGCTGGGTGTTCTGCGCCTTCACCTGCGGCGTGTCCCTGGGCATGACGATGGTCGCCGCGATGCCCAGACGCTGGGCGTGATACGCCACCGCCTGGGCGTGGTTGCCCGCCGACATGGCGACCACCCCCGCCGCCCGTTCCTCGGCCGTCAGCGACTTCAGCTTGACCAGCGCGCCGCGGTCCTTGAACGACGCGGTGTACTGCAGGTTCTCGAGCTTGAGCACGACCTCGGCGCCGGTGATCTCGGACAGCGTGCGCGATGTTCAACAACAGGTGGACATCCTGTCCTACGCGCAGACGCTGCCGACGAAGTAAAAACGCAGACGGCTGCCGCTTGATTGTTGCCGTTACCGACGCGGGCTCGCGCCCGCGTCGGGCGGCTGCGCCCATGGATTCGGGCTGAGCTTTTACCCAGCCGTTGATCCGCCTGCGAAACTTCGGCTCGGTCGACTTCCGCATCGATCCGTCACGACCATTCGCTTGATCTAGATCAATGCGCCCAGGCAGACCCTGGCGTTAACTGGTGCCTTGTTTGCGGCGTGGTCATCGGAGGCCGACGAGGTCCATCCGGAAGGCCCTGCGAACCGAGTAATTCTAAAGCGGCATCCGGCTGCGGCGTTCCAATCTGCCTGTTCTCTGCCGTGACAACGTAGAGAGGTCGGATATGTCTCGAAAGTGCTTGATCCGATTGCTCGGCGCCCTGTGGGTGGTCGTTTTCGGATGGTTTCCGGCTGCGGTATCGGCTGGCCACCCGGAGCGGTACGTTACTGTCGATGGCGTGCGCGTGCACCTCGGAATCATCCCGGCGGAGAAGTTGAGGTTGGATGCGGACCACTTTGGCGAGCATAATTTGCAATGCCCGCCGCCGCGAGCGCGCAATAGCTACCATGTCCTCGTCGCGCTTTTCGATGCCTCGAGCGGCGAGCGCATCACCGACGCCGAAGTGAAAACCAGGATATCTCCTCTCGGTCTTGTCGGTCCGCGCAAACATCTTCATCCAGTGTCTGTCGCAGATGCGGTGACATACTGTAATTACTTCGATTTATCTCCCATGGAGACGTACTTTATCGAAGTAGAGATTCAGCGGCGGGATGCAACGGATGTGATCCGAGCGACGTTCGAATACAAGACCTACCGCGAGTAATCCACCTGCCGAAGGGGCAGGCGGCGTCGGCCTATGCCTATACCCACTTCCTGACCTTGACTTACCTCTCCGCAGGACCCATGTGGCTCGGGCGAGAACCGGCGGCACCGATTCGGCATGCGAGGCGCGAAGAGTCTCAGTTTCTGATCTGGATCAAGGAATTCCGGCGCCGTTTTTGGTACACCCTGTGCGGAGGTCGCCATGAGCACGGAAGAGGCTGTCATCTCCATGCACGAACATCGAGCCGTGCCGAGTAGCGAGATGTCCGTGAACACGATGGCGGCCGATGCCGCACCGGCGCCGGCGGCCGTGACGACAAACAGGCCGCTTAACGGGATGCTCGTCGATCTGCGTCGGTCCACCAGTTCCGACACGTCGGGTATCGTCGGCACGAATGAGCTCGACGTCCCGCCGGCGGCGCGGCTCCGTGCTCTGCCGCGGGTGCCCGATTACCTGGAGGAGACCTATCACTGGGCCTATCTGGACCCCCGCAACCTGGCTCTTCTCGACCGGCAGCAGGTGGTCTCGGTAATTCTTTGGGGCAACGACCGGCGCTTGCGGCGCGCGGCCTTGACGCAGATCGAACCCGGGCAGAAGGTCCTGCAGGCGGCCTGCGTTTACGGCAACTTCTCTCGGGCCTTGGCGCGGCACATCGGTCCCCGCGGCAGCCTCGACGTGATCGATGTCGTGCCCCTCCAGGTGGCCAACTGCCGGCGCAAGCTCAAGGGCTTTCCCCAAGCCACCGTGCGGCTCGCCGATGCCGCGGCACCCGGCGGCGGCCCGTATGACGCGGTCAGTTGCTTTTTTCTGCTTCACGAGCTGCCCGATGACTACAAGCACGCGGTCCTCGACGCCCTGCTGGGCAGCCTCGCCCCCGGCGGCAAGGCCGTATTCGTCGACTACCACAGACCCCATTGGGCGCATCCGCTCAAGGGTGTGATGAGCATCGTCTTCGACCTCCTGGAACCTTTCGCCAAAGGCCTGTGGAACAAGAGCATCGCCGGCTATGCCAGCCGTGGCGGCGACTTCGCTTGGCGCACGCAGACCTTTTTCGGCGGGCTTTACCAGATGACCGTCGCGCGGCGGCATCCGCGTTCCGAGGCCGACGCCCGATAGGTTCGTCGCCGCTGTGCCGACGTATGCCGTAATTCGGCTGATCTCGTAGTCGCCCGAGCAGCTCTTCGACCTCGTCGCCGACGTCACCTGTCCGGGGTCCGAGCGGCGGCTGTGGACGACGAGAAGAACGGTGCCGTTCATCCGATGCGAGGCTGAGAGGGTGCGTCTCCGTTGGCGCCGTGTCGCCGAATCGGGCGCGCCACTTT
>JADFMW010000009.1 GCA_022563655.1 Pseudomonadota bacterium | reverse complement strand
GCGGGTCATGCTGTTCGACGAGCCGACCTCGGCGCTCGATCCGGAAATGATCAAGGAAGTGCTCGACGTGATGGTCGAGCTCGCCGAATCGGGCATGACCATGATCGTCGTGACCCACGAGATGGGCTTCGCCAAGACCATTGCCAACCGCGTCATCTTCATGGACGAGGGCCGGATCGTCGAGCAAGCCGAGCCCGAGGAGTTCTTCAACAACCCGAAGTCCGACCGGACCAAGCTGTTTCTCAGCCAGATCCTCCATCACTAGGCGCCGCCAGCGCCACCGGCACCAGCCTTTCAACCTTCTCCACCCGGCGCTTGTAGACGACGAAGCCGGCGCGTTGGTAGAGCGACAGTGCGCGCGGATGGTCGAGGGTGCACGTGTGCACCCACACGCGTTTGGGCTTGCGGGTCCATGCCGCGGCGACCGCCCAATCGAGCAGGTAGGCGCCGAGGCCGCGGCCGACGTATTCGGGCGTGAGTCCGAAGTAGGCGAGTTCGACCTCGCCGGCGCGGCGCAAATCGAGTTCGGCGAATCCGGCAGGCACGCCGGCGGCGTAGAGCACGTAGATCAAGACCTCAGGATGGCGGATGATCGCGCGCATCGCCTCGTCGTCGAGCCGCCGGCGCTCGGACCAGTTCCACGCCTCTCCGACGGTGTTGTATAGGTAGCGGTAGAACGAGACCGTCGGCAGTTCGGCGCGCATCACGGCCAGCTTGCCGAGAGGTGCCGGGGTCGCCGGCCGTCGCGGCGGCGACGTCATTTCGAGATACGTCACCGTGGTTTCGAGCACCTCGCCGAGCTGGTCCCTGCGCGCCATGGCGGGCGACTACGCGGCCGGGCCGGGGCGGTCCGCCAGCCGGCGCGACATTACGGTCCGCTGCTCGACGACAAGGCCAAGCGGTTCGTAAAACCCCCGGGCGCCGATATTGGTCTGGCGGAGCATCAGGTCGATCGTGGGCACGCCGAGCGACGCCAGCCGCGGTGACCGTCGTGTCCCGCCATGGCGGTGGCGACGACGCGGCCGCCCGCCTCGCCGATGAACAGGTCGGACCGGGGCGAGGAGCGGCAAAATTCGATGTCTTGCGCCGGATCGTTATCGGGGACGAGGAGTTCGCACGCGCGCCACGGATCGACCACGGCGTCGAAATCGCCATCGCGGAACCGACGGACGACCAGCGGCACCGCGGGCGTGGCGCTAGGTTTCGACCGGGGTGTCATCTCGGCCCCCCCATTCGGCCCACGAGCCGTCGTAGACCGCTGCGTCGCGATGGCCCAACAGATAGAGCCCGAGCGCGAGCACGCCGGTGGTGACGCCCGAGCCGCAGCTTGCCACCACCGGCCGCGACGGATCGGCGCCGGCGGCGGCAAATGCCGCGCGCAACCCGTCGGGCCCGAGCATGGTGGCGGCGTCGGCGTCGATCAGATCGGTATACGGCACGTTGAAGCTGCCGGGAATATGACCGCCGCGCAGACCCGGACGCGGCTCCGGGGCGGTCGCGTTGAAGCGGCCGCGCGAGCGGGCATCGATCACCTGCTCGCGGCCGCTCATGAGGTTGTCGCGCATCTGGTCGAGGTTGCGCACGAGGCGATGGTTCATCCGCGCCGTGAAGCGGCGCTCGCGGGGCCCCGCCGAGCGATCGTCGGTTGGCCGCCCTTCGGCCCGCCATTTCGCGAGACCGCCATCGAGCACGGCCACCTCGTCGTGCCCGAATACGCGGAACATCCACCACACCCGCGGCGCCGCGGTCCAGCCACCCCAGTCGTAAACGACGATCCGGTCGCCGTTGCCGATGCCGAGCGTTCCTACCCGGTCGCCAAACGTCTCCGGGCCAGGCAGCATGTGGGGCAGGGGGCTCTCGCGATCGGCGATATCGTCGATGTTGAAGAACACGGCGCCCGGGATGTGGCTGGCGGCGTACTCGGCGTGGCCGTCACGGCCGGCGTCGGGCAGATGCCACGAGGCATCGACGACGCGCAACTCGGGTGCTCCCAGGTTCTCGGCCAACCACTCGGTGCTGACGAGCGCTTCGAATTTTCCGGACGCCATTAGGGCCTTGCCGGCGGGCTCGTCACGCCTCGACGAAGGCGACGACGACGCGGCGGTTCTGCCGTCCCTTCTTCTCGATCTTGCGTACCTCGACGGCGCCGATCTCGCCGGTCGAGGCGACGTGGGTGCCACCGCACGGCTGTAGATCGACGCCGTCGATCTCGATTAGCCGCACCCGGCCCTGGCCGCTCGGCGGCTTGACCGACATGGTCTTGACCAGCTCGGGTTGGGCGGCCAGCTCGGCGTCGCTGATCCAGCGCCGCCGCACCGGATGGTTCTCGGCGATCAGCCGGTTGAGTTCGTCGGTGATCCGCTGCTTGTCGAGGATCGCTTCGGGGATATCGAAGTCGAGGCGGCCCTTGCCGTCGCCCACCTGGCCGCCGGTCACCGGATAGGGCACCACGGCCGACAGCAGGTGAAGGCACGTGTGGATGCGCATCAGGCGGTGGCGCCGCTCCCAGTCGATCTCGGCGATGACCTCGGCGCCGGCGGTGGGGAGGTCGGCGCCGGGAGCCGGAATATGGAGGATGTCGCCGGGCTCGGCACCCTTGCGCGTGTCGATGATCTCGATCGCGCCGCCGCCGTCGATGCGCAGCACCCCGCTGTCGCCGGGCTGGCCGCCGCCGGCCGGGTAGAACACGGTGCGGTCGAGGCGGACGCCCTCAGGCGCGGCGTCGGCGACCACGGCGGCGCAGCTCCTGGCGTAGGGGTCGTCCTGAAACATCATCTCCATGCCGCCCTCCCATCATAAATGGCATCATAAATGGGGTCAGACTCCATTTATTTCATTTTATCGCAATAAATCAGTGGGTTACCGTTTCCGCCCGAAAAATGGAGTCTGACCCCATTTTTACTGGTCGAGCCAGGGCGGGACCGGCAGGCCCTTCTCGCGCAGGAACGCCGGGTTATAGAGCTTGCTCTGGTAGCGGTCGCCGTAGTCGCACAGCATCGTCACGACGACGTGGCCCGGACCCAGCGCGCGCGCCGCCAGGATGGCGCCGGCGACGTTGATGCCGGTCGAGCCGCCGAGGACAAGCCCCTCGTTCTCCGCCAGGTCGAACAGCACCTCGAGCGCCGACCGGTCGCTGATCCGGTATTGGTCGTCGACCGGCGCGCCGTCGACGTTCGCGGTGACGCGGCCGAGGCCGATGCCCTCGGTGACCGAGTCGCCCTCGGACTTGAGCTCGCCGTGGGCGAACCAGTTGTACATCGACGCGCCGTGGGGGTCGGCGAGCACGATCCTGACGTCCGGATTGCGCTCCTTGAGCGCCATGCCGACCCCGGAGATGGTGCCGCCGGTGCCGATCGCCGAGACGAAGGCGTCGACCTTGCCGTCGGTCTGGCGCCAGATCTCGGGTCCGGTGCCCTCGTAGTGGGCGCGCCGGTTGGCGAGGTTGTCCCACTGGTTGGTCCAGATCGCGCCGTTCGGCTCGCTGGCCGCGAGCTCGTCGGCGAGGCGCCCCGAATACTTGACGTAGTTGTCGGGGTTGGCGTAGGGCACCGCCGGGACCAGCCGCAAATCGGCGCCGCACAGGCGCAGCATGTCCTTCTTCTCCTGGCTCTGGGTCTCGGGCATGACGATCACGGTGCGGTAGCCCAGCGCGTTGCCGACCAGCGCCAGGCCGATGCCGGTGTTGCCGGCGGTGCCCTCGACGATCACCCCGCCGGGCTTGAGCACGCCGCGCTCCTCGGCGTCGCGCACGATGTACAGCGCGGCGCGGTCCTTGACCGACTGGCCGGGGTTGAGGAACTCGGCCTTGCCCAGGATCTCGCAGCCGGTTTCCTCGGAGGCGCGTGCGAGCCGCACCAGGGGGGTGTTGCCGATGAGGGCGCAGAATCCGTCGCGAGCGTCCATCGAAGCCAAGCCGGCAAGGGGGTTGATGAGGCCGGGCTGAAGACTAGCGGCGCGCGCGGCGGCGATCAAGCGCAGCCCGCCGGGGGTTGTGCCGCGGGCTTAGGGAAAATACCTTGGTGCGCGCTCCCCGGGCTGTGTATTGAATGGTCCGCGGGATGCATGATGGCATGGCGGGGCGGGGGCTCGACCTAGGATGAACGTCTTCAACTTCACCTTCTACGGCAACACGCTATTGGCGTGGCTGGCCGCGCTCGCCGTCGCGGTCGTCGCCACGCTCGCCTTGCGCGCGGTGCGCGGCACCCTCGGAAGGCGCTTGGCGGCGATGGTCGGCAAGACCGAGACCCGCCTCGACGATCTCGTCTTAGAGCTGATCACGCAAACCAAGCTTTGGTTCCTGGTGATCCTCGGCCTCTACGCGGGGAGGTACTTTCTTACCTTGCCCCCCGAGCTTGGACGGCTCGCCGCTTCGGTGATGACCGTCGCCCTGCTGCTTCAGGCGGGGCTTTGGGGCAGCCGCATCGTCTCCGAGTGGGTCTTGCATCATGTCAAGCGAAGAGCGGCCGAGAACGCGGCTGGCGCGACGGCGCTCGGCGTGCTCCGCACGCCCGCCCGGATCGTTGTGTGGAGCGTGGTGGTGCTCATGGCGCTCGATACCCTCGGCATCGACGTCACCGCGCTGATCGCCGGCCTCGGCATCGGCGGCGTGGCCGTCGCGCTGGCGACCCAGAACATCCTCGGCGACCTGTTCGCCTCGCTCTCGATCGTTCTCGACCGGCCGTTCGAAGTCGGCGACTTCATCATCGTCGACGAACAGGTGGGCACGATCGAGCGTATCGGCCTGAAGACCACGAGGGTGCGGGCGCTGTCGGGAGAGCTCATCGTCTTCTCCAACGACGATCTGTTGCGAAGCCGCGTGCGCAACTACAAGAAGATGTTCGAGCGCCGCATCCTCTTCAACCTGGGCGTGGTCTACCAGACGCCCCCCGACACCATCGAGGCGATCCCCGGCGTGGTGCGCGAGATCATCGAGGCCCAGCCCAACGCCCGCTTCGACCGCGGGCATTTCAAGGCGTTCGGCGACTTCTCGCTCAACTTCGAGTTCGTCTACTACGTCAAGGTGCCGGACTACGCGGCCTACGCGGATACTCAGCACGCGATCAACCTGGCCATCCTGCGCCGCTTCGAGGCCGACGGCATCGAGTTCGCCTACCCGACGCAGACCCTGATCGTCGAGCGCGGCGAGGCCGCGCCACAGCGCCCGAGCGCCGACTTACCCGAGGCCGCGCGCCGCCGCCGACCAGCGGTGGCCGGCGCCGGCGCGTCACCGGACGACAAAGCCCCCGCCGCCGAAGGGGGGGGCGACAGCTGACCCCATCAGCCGTCGGCGGCGCGGCTGAGCGCGGCGGCGAAGGTATCCGCGTCGACGTTGCCGCCCGAGGCCACGACCACGACCGTCTTGCCGCGGCAGTCGAGCTTCTCGGCCGCGACCGCCGCCAGCGCCACCGCCCCGCCGGGCTCGAGCACCAGCTTGAGGTGGACGAAGGCGAGGCGCATGGCCCGCGCCACCTCGTCGTCGCTGACCACCAGGCCGCCGGCCAGGAGCTTGCGGTTGATGGCGAAGGTCAGCTCGCCCGGCATCGGCGCCAGCAGCGCGTCGCAAAACGATTGGACGCCGGGGCGTATGCGCTGCCGGGCGCCGGCGGCGAGCGAGCGCGTGGTGTCGTCGAAGCTCTCGGGCTCGACCGCGTAGATCGCGGCCCTGGGCGCCCGCTCGGCCAGCGCCAGCGCGCAGCCGGAGATCAGCCCGCCGCCGCCGCACGGCGCCAGAACGGCGTCGATCTCGGCGCCCAGCGCCGCCGCCTGCTCGGCGATCTCGAGGCCGCCGGTGCCCTGGCCGGCGATGATCAAGGGGTGATCGTAGGGCGGCACCAGCACCAGCCCCCGCTCCTCGGCAATGCGCCCGGCGAGCTCTTCGCGCGATTCGCGATCGCGGTCGTAGAGCACCACCTCGGCGCCCCAGGCGCGGGTGTTGTTCAGCTTCACCGCGGGCGCGTCGGCGGGCATCACGATCAGCGCCGGGGCGCCGGCGAGACGCGCCGCCGCCGCGACGCCCTGGGCGTGATTGCCCGACGAGTAGGCGACCACGCCGCGCTTGCGAGCGGCTTGCGAGAGCTGGCTGATGTGGTTGTAGGCGCCGCGGAACTTGAACGATCCGGTGCGCTGCAACGCCTCGGCCTTGACCAGCACGCGGACGCCGAGCTCCTCGTTGAGCAGGGGCGATTCGAGCAGCGGCGTCACCACCGCGTGGCCGCGCAGCCGCTCGGCCGCGGCTTGCACGTCGGCGAAGGTGGGCAAATCGCCGCTGGCCACGCGCTAAAGCCCCAGCAGCGCCGGCAGCTCGGCGAGGCTCGCGAGCTCGGCGTCGGCGGTGCCCGGCAGGCGCTCGGGCTGCTGGCCGAAGCGATTGACCCAGGCAACGCGGAAGCCGAACGACGCGGCGCCGCAGGCGTCGAACCCGTTCGACGACTGGAACGCGATGCGCTCGGCGGCGACGCCGAGGCGGTCGACCGCGAGCTGGTAGACGGAAGGGTGCGGCTTATAAATGCCAACGTCCTCGACCGACAGCAGCGCGTCGAACAGGCCGGCGATGCCGGCGCCGCGCGCCGCCGACTCGAGCATGTCGGGCGAGCCGTTGGACAGGATCGCGCATTTGAGGCCGGCGCCCTTGAGGCGCTCGAGGGCATCCTTGACATCGGGGTAGGCGTCGAGCTCGAGGTAGCAGTCCATGAGGCGGTCGCGCAGTGCCGCGTCGTCGATGCCGTGGGCCTCGAGCGCGTAGTCGAGGGCGTCGCCCGTGACCCGCCAGAAGTCGGCGTGCCGCCCCATCAGGCTGCGCAGCCAAGTGTACTCGAGCTGCCTGACGCGCCAGGCCTGCGACACGGCGTCGGCCTTCTCGCCGAGGTCGTCGCGGCAGCGCGCCGCCGCCGAGTGGACGTCGAACAGGGTGCCGTAGGCGTCGAACACGCAGGCGCCGATGTCCGTGAATTGCTGGTTCGCCATTGCGTTGTCTCCGGTTGTTGCGGCCCAGGGGCGGGCCTAGCTGGGCGGCGCCTTGACGCCGCGCTTGAGGTCGAGGGCGAGGCTGTGCGCCGGCGCCGGCTGGCCGAGAACGCGGCGGTAAACGGTCACCGCCTCGAGCACGCGCTGGATGTAGTTGCGCGTCTCCGGCAGCGGGATCAGCTCGACCCAATCGATGATGTCGAGCTTGCCCGCGCGCGGGTCGCCGTAGTCCCTGATCCAGCTTCGCACGCGCCCAGGCCCGGCGTTGTACGCCGCCAGGGCAAGGACGTAGGAGCCGTCATAGCCCTCGATCAGGTCCCTAACGTAGGCTCGCCCCAGGGTGAGGTTGTAGATGTGGTCGGTGGTGAGGCGGCTTCTGCTGTAGGGCAGTTTGAGGCGGCGGGCGACGGCGTGCGCGGTGCGTGGCATGAGCTGCATCAGGCCGCGCGCGCCGGCGCGGCTGACGGCCTTGCCGTCGAACCCGCTCTCCTGGCGCGTCATGGCGAGCACCAGCGCCGGCTCGATGGCTGGCGGCTGGCCCCGGTCGGGCGGCAGGGGCGCCAGCGGGTAGCCCTGCGCCGTGAGGATCAAGCCTTCGCGGGCCAAGCGGCGGGCGACCACCAGGCCGAGGTCGGTGCGGCCGACGGCCACCGCCATCGCCGCCACCGAGCCACGCCGGCCGGGGCTGCCGGCGAGGTCGAGGAGGCGCAGCACGAACGGGCGCATCAGCTTGCGCTCACCGGCGTCGGCCAACAGGCGCATCACCCGCGTGAGCACGTGGCCGTTCACGAACTCGGCGTCCTCGTCGCTCACGGCCGGCTCCTCGGGCAGCGCCAGGGGCTGGCGCGCGTCAATCGCCGCCAGGGCAAGCTGGCCGTAATAGGTGGTGGTGTGCTCGGCGGCCCATTCGTACCACGCGCGCGCGGTCGATTGGTTGCCCGCCGCGGCGGCGGCGCGCCCGGCCCAGTAGGCGGCGCGGGCGACGCTGATGGAATAGCGCACGCCGTCGTGCAAGGCGGTGAAATGGGCATACGCGCGGTCCGGGTCGGCGAGAAAACGCAGCGCGATCCAGCCGGCGAGCCACTCGGCCTGCGCCCGCGGCAGGGCCGCCGTCTGGCGGTGCTCGCTGGCCAGCCGGTAGGCTATGGAGATCAGTCCTTCTTGCACCGCCCTGCGCGATTGGATGTGGGATTCGCGCCACCACGCCGCGGGGCGCACCAGGTCATCGGGCGGCGCGGCGAGAATCTCGCGGGCGCTCGCGCTCAACTGGTGGCGCCGGCGCCAACGCAGCCGCTCGAACAGCAGCCCGGGGTGGTCGCGCAGGCTTGCCGGCACCCGGGCGATGGCGGCGTCGACTCCGCCGGCGCCGCTCATCAGCCTGATGCGCGCCTCGCCCAGCGCGCGTTGCCCGGCCTCGACCCGGCGTAGCATCCGGCGGGCGGCGGAGCGGCGGCCGTCCCACAGCAGCCGGTCGAGCCGCGCGACGTGGTCCTCGCGCCGCAGGCGCTTGCGGTGGCGCGCGAGGAACGCCTGTTCTTCGCTGCGGGTGAAATCGCCGCTGACCCAGGCGCCGCGCAGCAGCGTCGTCGCCGTCTCGGCGTTGCCGGCGCGCAGGTGCGCTTCCGCCAGCCGGAGGCGGCCGAGGCCGGTCAGCGGCGGGTTCGCGGCGAACCAAGCGAAGATGCGCTGGTCGCTGACGGTGCCGTCGATCGCCGCGGCGGCGCGGCGGCGCAGCTCGTCGAGGCTGGGCCAGTCCGGGTTGTTCTCGATAAAGTTTGCGAACTCCGCGAACCGGGGCAGGGCCCGCGCCCGCGAGAGCACCAGCCAGTCGATCACCTTGGCCGCCAGGGGATCGCCGCCCTTGGCGGCGAGGCTGTACGCCGTTGCCCGCTTGCCCGCCTTGGCCGCGGCGAACGCGGCGCCGTATATGGCGCCGTCGCCGGGCGGCAGCGCCGCCGCGCCGGGAGATGGGGCGGCGGCGTACGCCCGGCCGGCGATGGCGCCAGCCACGAGAAGTCCGAGAACGGTCGTGCGCACCGCAAACACTGCTTCGCCTCCGGCCGGCGTCCTACCGGCTCTCACGCGGCCTCCCGTACGAGCGTCCGCGCGCACTCATTTACACTCGGCCGGCCAGGGCCACAAGCCGTCATTGCTTGCCGCGCCGCGCCGCTCTCGCTATGGTCGGGGAAATTCCAATGGTAGGAAGGATCGAGCGATGTTCGAGGGTTCCTACGTTGCGCTCATCACTCCGTTTAGCGACGGAACGGTCGATGAAGGCGCATTTCAATCGCTCGTCGATTGGCAGATCCGGGAAGGGACGCACGGCCTGGTTCCGTGCGGGACGACGGGCGAGTCGCCAACGCTCAGCCATGCCGAGCACGAGCGCGTGATCGAGTTGTGCGTCGAGGCGGCGAAGCGGCGGGCTCCGGTGCTCGCGGGCACCGGCTCGAACTCCACCGACGAGGCCATCTCGTTGACGCGCCACGCCAAGCAGGCGGGCGCCGACGGCGCGCTGGTGGTGACGCCATATTACAACAAGCCGACCCAGGAGGGGCTTTACCAGCACTACAAGGCGATCCACGACGCGGTCGAGCTGCCCATCGTGATCTACAACATCCCCGGCCGCTGCGCCGTCGACATGAGCGTCGAGACCATGGCGCGGCTGAGCAAGCTGCCGCATATCGTCGGCGTCAAGGACGCCACCAACGACCCCGTGCGTCCGCTCAGGACGCGGATCGCCTGCGGCCCCGAGTTCCGCCAGCTCAGCGGCGAGGACGCGGCGCGCCTCGCGCTGTTGGCGAACGGCGGCCACGGCTGCATCTCGGTCACCGCCAACGTGGCGCCCGCGATGTGCGCCAAGCTCCACAACGCGTGGAACGCGGGCGAGCACGACCAGGCGCTGGCGGTGCAGGAGCGGCTGATGCCGCTGCACGAGGCGCTGTTCATCGAGACCAGCCCGGCGCCGGTGAAGTTCGCCGCCAGCCTCCTCGGCCTGTGCAGCGCCGCCGTCCGTCTGCCGCTGGTCGAGCCCACGCCGGCGAGCCGTGAGCGAATCGAAGCGGCGATGCGCTCGGCCGGCATCCTCAACTGAGCGGCGGGCGAACCGCGGCGATGGCCGGTCGGACGCCCGTCCCGGGGCGGGTCGCGGCGGAGAACCGCAGGGCGCGGCGCAACTACTTCATCGATGAGACGCTCGAGGCCGGGATCGTGCTCACCGGCACCGAGGTCAAGTCGCTGCGCGAGGGCCGCGCCAACATCGGCGATGCTTACGCCAGCAGACAAGGGGACGATCTGTTCCTTCTCAACGCCCACATCGCCGAGTATCACGGCGGCAACCGGTTCAACCATAAGCCGCTCAGGCCACGCAAATTGCTGCTGCACAAACGCGAGATCCGGCGGCTGATCGGCGCGCTCCAGCGCGAGGGCGTAACCCTGGTGCCGCTGTCGATCTATTTTACCGAACGCGGCTTCGTGAAGGTGCGGCTGGGCATCGCCCGGGGCAAGAAGCAGTACGACAAGCGCGCCACGGTCAAGGAGCGGGACTGGCAGCGCCAGAAGCAGCGGCTGCTGCGCAAGCGGACCTAGCGCTCAAGGGGCGGCAGGAGGAGCGCTACGGTTGAGCGGCCGGACCGTCGAGGCGGTCGCGGATGGCGGCGAGCACGCCGTGGAACATGGCCTCGGTGAGCCGGCCGGTGCTGGTGTTGTAGCGTGAGCAGTGATAGCTGTCGGCGAGTGCGAGCCCCTTGGGCAGGGCGTGGCAGGCGCCGTGGCGGAACGGTGCCGCCGAGGGCCTGAGCCCCGAGGCTCTGAGCACCGCCGCGTGGGCCACCACGCCGAGCGCGAGGATCGCCTCGAGACGGTCGAGCGCGGCGATCTCGGCGACCAGGAAGCGACCGCACGCGGCGGTCTCGGCCGCCGTCGGTTTGTTCGCCGGCGGCACGCAGCGCACCGCGTTGGTGATGCGGCAGTCGATCGGCCGCAGGCCGTCGTCGGCGCGGGCGTCGTATCGGCCGGTGGTGAAGCCGAACTCGCCAAGCGCACGGTAGAGCAGGCCGCCGGCGAAGTCGCCGGTGAAGGGACGGCCGGTGCGGTTGGCGCCGCGCAGTCCCGGCGCCAGGCCGACGATCAGCAGACGCGCATCGAGGCCGCCGAACGAGGCGACGGGAGCGTTGTGCCAGTCAGGGTGCTCGGCGCGCGCAGCCGCGCGGAAGTGGACCAGCCGTGGGCACAGGGAACAGTCGCGCCCAGGCGAAAGCGGCGCCACCGCCGAGCCGGGTCGAAATCCGGCTAGCCTTGCGCGCTCACGGCGGCTGCCTCACGCTGCTGCGGCTGGCGCTCGATGAGCGAGGCGATATCCAGGAGCTCGATGAAGCAGTCCGCCTGGCGGCGCAACTCGTCGGCGACCATGGGCGGCTGTGAGCGCAGCGTGCTGACGACGCTGACGCGCACGCCCCGGCGTTGCACCGCCTCGACGAGCCGGCGAAAGTCGCCGTCGCCCGAGAACAGCACGACGTGATCAAGGTGATCGGCCATCTCGAGCACGTCGATGGCGAGCTCGATGTCCATGTTGCCCTTGATCTTCCGCCGCCCGGTCGCGTCGGTGAACTCCTTGGTCGGTTTCGTGACCATCGTGTAGCCGTTGTAGTCCAGCCAGTCGACGAGCGGGCGGATGGGCGAGTAATCCTGGTCGTCGAGCAACGCGGTGTAATAGAACGCGCGAATCAAGCGGCCCTGCGAGGCGAACTCTTCGAGCAGGCGTTTGTAGTCGATGTCGAAGCCGAGCGCCCGCGCCGCGGCGTACAGATTGGCTCCGTCGATGAACAGCGCGATTCGCTCTTGCGGATAAAAGATCATTGGTCTAAATCCCTAATCCGCGCGCCGCTGTGAAACCACTCGCGGCGCGCAGTCCATGCGGGTCGCGAGAACCCGCTGTTATCTCTAAGATAACAGGCTATTTAGGGCGTTGTCCCGGTGGCTACAAGGGATCATCTCGAACCGACCGTTGGTGCGGTTCTGATCGGCCTGGGGGCTAATCTTCCATCGTCCCGCGGCGCTCCGCGGGCGACGTGCGAGGCGGCGCTGGAGGCCTTGGGGGAAGCGGGCGTGAAGGTGGTGCGCCGTTCGCGCTGGTATCGCAGCGCCCCGCTGCCGCCGTCGCCGCAGCCGCAGCCGTGGTTCGTCAACGGCGTCGCCGCCGTGGAAACGGCGCTCGACCCGGTCGCGCTATTGGCGTTGTTGCGCGAGATCGAGCGGCGCTTCGGCCGCGTGCGCGATAAGCCCGGAGCGGCGCGCGAGCTCGACTTGGACCTGCTCGATTATCGTGGCCAGGTGCGCCCGGGCGAGCCGCCGCCCGAGCTCCCGCACCCGCGGATGCACGGGCGCGCCTTCGTCCTGCTGCCGCTCGCCGAGGTCGCGCCGGACTGGCGGCACCCGCGGCTCGGCGGCTCGGTTGAGGCGCTGATCGACGCGCTGCCTCCCGGGCAGGCCGTCGAGCCGCTGCCATGGCCATTGGATCGCGGTTGAAACCCAGTCGCCACAATAGCGCAGGTCTTGCTTTAAAACCTCCGTCACGATACTACATGTCAACTTGGTCGGCTGTTTTTGGAGAAGGATGACATGGCTCGCGTTACCGTTGAAGATTGCATCACCAAAGTTCCCAACCGGTTTGAGCTGGTTTTGCTCGCCACCCACCGGGCCCGCGACCTTACGGGCGGCGCGGAGCTGACGGTCGAACGCGAGAACGACAAGGATCAGGTCGTCGCCCTGCGTGAGATCGCCGAGGGATCGATCGATACCGAACAGCTGCGCCAATCGCTGATCTCGAGCCTCCAGAAGCATGTCGAGATCAAAGAGCCTGAGGACGACAGCATGGAGATCCTCGCCGCGGCCGGCAAGGAGTGGGCCGGGGGCACGGCCGAGGCCGAGCCGGGAAAGGAGCCGGCGGCCGCGAAATCGGCGAAGGCCGAGCAGGCGGCCGAGTCGGGAAAGGAGCCGGCGGAAGCGGAATCGGCGAAGGCTGAGCAGGCGGCCGAGCCGGGAAAGGAGCCGGCGGAAGCGGAATCGGCGGAGGCCGAGCAGGCGGCCGAGCCGGGAAAGGAGCCGGCGACCGCGGAATCGGCGAAGGCCGAGCAGGCGGCCGAGTCGGGAAAGGAGCCGGCGGAAGCGGAATCGGCGGAGGCCGAGCAGGCGGCCGAGCCGGGAAAGGAGCCGGCGGCCGCGGAATCGGCGGAGGCCGGCGCTGCGGACGCCGACGAGAAGGCAGGCAACGACATCGAGGAGGTCGGTTCGGACGCGCCTGCGGAGACCTCGGGCGATGAGAGCAAGGAAAAATCCCAAACAGACTGACCGTGAGCGTTCCTGGGGCCGTACCGGAGAAGGCAGCGCCTCGCACGCGGCGTTGCGGCCGCTGGCCGTGAGGGCGGCCGGTAAAGCCGGCTGGAAGATAGGTTGATTCGCCAGTACGATCTCGTCGAGCGGGTCAGAGCTTACGATTCCAAGGCCGATGAAGGCGCTCTGAACCGTGCTTACGTCTTCGCCATTAAGGCCCACGGGTCGCAGCAGCGCGCTTCGGGCGACGCCTACTTCTCGCACCCCATCGAGGTCGCCGGGATTCTCACCGGCATGCGGCTCGATTGCGCCACCATCGTGACCGGGCTGCTGCACGACACGATCGAGGACACCGAGACGACGCTCGCGCAGATCGGCGATCTGTTCGGTGACGAGGTCGCGCGCCTCGTCGACGGCGTCACCAAGCTCTCGCGCCTCGAGCTGCAGTCGGATCAGACCAAGCAGGCGGAGAACTTCCGCAAGCTGTTGCTGGCCATGTCCGAAGACATCCGCGTCCTGCTGGTCAAGCTGGCCGACCGACTGCACAACATGCGTACCCTGCACCACGTCAAGGACGCCGAGAAGCGCCGGCTCATCGCGCGCGAGACGATGGAAATCTTCGCTCCGCTCGCCGAGCGCATCGGCATGCAGGCCATGAAGGACGAGCTCGAGGATCTCGCGTTCTCCGAGCTCAATCCGCACGCGCGCGATTCGGTCATCGCGCGTCTCGACTTCCTGCGCGAACAGGCCGGCGACCCGATTCCCGGCATCATCGAGGGGCTCGAGAAGACGCTGGCCGAGGCGGGAATCAAGGCGACGGTCCTGGGGCGCGAGAAGCAACCGTACTCCATCTGGAGCAAGATGGAGAGCAAGAACGTCGGATTCGAGCAGCTGTCCGATATCGTCGCCTTCCGCATCGTGGTCGACAAGATGGAGCAGTGCTACGAAGCCCTGGGCGTGGTGCACGGCGCGTACCAGATGGTGCCGGGCCGCTTCAAGGATTACATCTCGACGCCAAAGTCGAACGGCTACCGATCGATCCATACCACGGTGATCGGGCCCGAGAGCCAGCGCATCGAGATCCAGGTCCGAACCGCCGAGATGCATGAGTTCGCCGAGTTCGGGGTGGCGGTCCATTGGCATTACAAGGACCAGTCCGGCAAGCTGAGGCGCCGCGAGGGGCGGCAGTACCGCTGGGTTCGCGAGCTGCTCGAGATCCTCGAGCATGCCTCGGGGCCCGAGGAGTTCCTCGAGCACACCAAGCTCGAAATGTTCCATGACCAGGTGTTCAGCTTCACGCCGAAGGGCGACCTCATCGCGCTGCCGCGCGGCGCCACGCCGGTCGACTTTGCCTACGCCGTCCACTCGGAGGTCGGCGACAGCTGCGTCGGCGCCAAGATCAACGGCCGCATGAAACCCTTGCGCACCGAGCTTCAGAACGGCGACCAGGTCGAGATCGTCTGCTCCCAGACGCAGGCCCCGTCGCCCACGTGGGAACGGTTCGTCGTCACCGGCAGGGCGCGGAGCCGGATCCGCCGCTTCATCCGCCTGCAGCGGCGGGCGCAATACGTTGACCTCGGGCGGTCGATCGTGCAGAAGGCGTTTCGTCAGATCAAACAGCGGTTCGTCAAGGAGCCGCTCGACCGCGCGCGCGCCCGGTTCCGCCACAAGTCCCTCGACGATCTTTACGCCGCGGTCGGCGAGGGAGTGATCACCGGCCGCCAAGTGGTCGAGGCCGCTTTTCCCGAAGCCAAGCTCAAGACGCAAAAGGCGATGTCTCAGGCGGGGCGGCGCGCCAGGAGCGGCAAGGCGGGCGACCTTGCGGTTCCGATCCGCGGCCTGATCCCCGGCATGGCCGTGCACATCGCCGGCTGCTGCCACCCGCTTCCGGGCGAACGCATCGTTGGCATCGTCACCACGGGCAAGGGAGTCACCATTCACGCTATCGACTGCGACGCGCTCGAATCGTACGCCGACATCCCGGAACGCTGGCTCGACGTCGCCTGGGACATCGATCCGAAACACCCTGAAATCCATGTCGGACGCCTCACCGTCGTGATCACCAACGAGCCGGGAACCCTGGGCAGCCTGTCGAACGTCATCGCCAAGAACTTGGGCAACATCAACAACTTGAAGATCACCAGCCGGTCGCTCGACTTTTTCGAGATTCTGGTCGATGTCGAGGTCAAGGACGTCAAGCACCTGACCAACATCATCGCCGCGTTGCGCGCCACTCCGGCGGTCAGCTCGGTGGATCGGGCGCGGGCGTAGTTTTGCGGGAACAAGCGATGCAGCTCTCGGCGACGCGGCAATGACGCGCACGGAAGCGCTAAAGGAGTTCCGCCGCGGCGGCGCCCTCGCCCTCGGCGCGTGCGCGATATCGTTCGCCCGGCGTCGGGTCGCCGGCGGGCCGCCGCCCGGGCTTTTCACCGCGCCGCCGGTCGGGCCCTCCGGCCGGCCGGCATCCTGATCACGGCCGCCGTGTTCAGACGCCGCAAACGGCTGGGGCTAGCGGAACGTGTCCAGGGGATTCTCTGGCCGCGCATTGGTTGGCGCCGCGCAGCCGCCTATTTTCTCCACCGCGTCAGGCGCTTGCCCGGCTCGCCGCACACCATCGCCGCCGGGTTTGCCTGCGGCGCGGCGATCTCGTTCACCCCGTTCATCGGCTTGCACTTCGTGCTCGCGGCGCTGCTCGCCTGGATCATCGGCGGCAACGTCATCGCCTCGGCGTTCGGCACGGTGGTTGGCAACCCCTGGACCTTCCCGATCATCTGGATCGGCATCTACCGGCTCGGGTCCCTGCTGCTCGGCTGGGAGGTGGGGCACGGTCTTCCCGAATCTATATCGATCACGTATATCTTCGATCATCCGATCGCGGTGCTCCTGCCCATGAGCTTGGGTGGGATCGTGACCGCCGCCGTGGCTTGGCTGGCGTTCTACTGGCTGGTCCTGGGGCTCGTCGCCGAGTACCAGGAGCTGCGCCACCGCCGGCGGTCCGCGCGGCGCGGCGGCGTGACCGAGCGAGCCAAGAAGGCGAGCAGGCTGGTTCCCCCGGCCAAGAAGGAAGGTAAGATATGAGCACGAAGCTGCGCCTTGGCGTCAATATCGACCACGTGGCGACCATCCGCAACGCCCGCGGCGGGCGCCACCCCGACCCGGTGCGCGCCGCCCGGCTCGCCGCCGGCGCCGGCGCCGACGGCATCACCGCGCACCTGCGCGAGGACCGCCGCCACATCTCCGACGCCGACATCGACCGGCTGAGCAACGAGATCGAGTTGCCGCTCAACCTCGAGATGGCGGCCACCGAGGACATGCTGGCGATCGCGCTCAGGCACTCACCGCACGCCGCCTGCATGGTGCCGGAAAAGCGCAAGGAGCTGACCACCGAGGGCGGTCTCGACGCGGTTGGCGGCCTGGACCATCTCAGGCCCTACGTCGAACGGCTCGTCGCGGCCGGTATCCGGGTGTCGCTGTTCGTCGATCCCGCGCCGGCCCAGCTCCAGGCGGCGCGCGAGCTCGGCGCTCCGGTGGTCGAGCTGCACACGGGAGCCTACTGCGCCGCGCCCGCCGGGCCCGAGCGCGCCGCCGAGCTCGAGCGGCTCATCGCCGCCGCGGCCGAGGCCGGCCGGCTCGGCCTCGAGTGCCACGCCGGGCATGGCCTGACGTACGAGACCGTCGGCCCGGTGGCCGCCATCGCCAACGTCGTCGAGCTCAACATCGGCCACTTCCTGGTCGGCGAGGCGATCTTCGGCGGGCTCGACAGCGCGGTCAAACGCATGCGCGCGCTGATGGACAGGGCGCGGGCCGAGGCGCTCGGCGCGCGCAGCGCCTGAGCGTTCGGCGGCTCGTCATGATCATCGGCCTCGGCAGCGACATCACCGACATCCGCCGCATCGAGCGCACCTTGGAACGCTTCGGCCAGCGCTTCATTAAGCGCGTCTTCACCGAGGTCGAGCGCCAAAAGTGCGAAGGCCGCGCCCGCCGGGCCGGCAGCTACGCGCGGCGCTTCGCCGCCAAGGAAGCCTGCGCCAAGGCGCTGGGCACCGGATTGCGCCGCGGCGTCTATTGGCGCGACATGGGGGTCGTCAACCTGCCCTCGGGCAAGCCCACTCTCGCGCTCACCGGCGGCGCGGCGCGCCGGCTCAGCGAGATCACCCCGTCCGGCATGACGGCGCAGATCGACCTCACCCTCACCGACGACCATCCGACGGCCCAGGCCATCGTGCTCATTTCCGCCGTCGCCGTGGGCTCGGAATGACGCGCTTCCATGACCACCAGCGTCGAGTGGAAGATCTAACTTATCAACGTATATCATCTATATTAGGGGCTGTCGTTAATGTTTAAAAAGAAGTCTGCTCGCGCCCAGGCGAGTCCCGGCGGCTGGTGGGAGACGCTGAAGACCGTCTTCTATGCCGTGCTGATCGCGATCGTCTTCCGAACCGTCGCGTACGAGCCGTTCAACATTCCTTCCGGCTCGATGAAGCCGACCCTGCTGATCGGCGATTATCTGTTCGTCGCCAAGTTCGCATACGGCTACAGCCGCCACTCCCTGCCTTGGAGTCTGCCGCTGATTTCCGACCGGCTCTTCGGGCGCGAGCCGGAGCGGGGCGACGTGGCGGTGTTCAAATGGCCGGTCGACAACTCGACCGATTACATCAAGCGCGTCATCGGTCTTCCCGGCGACCGCATCCAGATGAAGAACGGCGCGCTCTACATCAACGGCCGGGCGGTCAAGCGCGAACGCATCGAGCTCGACAACCCCGACCGCACGCTCCGCGTCGGCCCGGGCGTTGCCGAGTTCCGCGAGACTCTCCCCAACGGCGTCAGCTATCGCACCTTCGACGACGGCAACACCGGCGCCGACAATACCCGGGTCATCACCGTGCCGCCGGGCCAGTACTTCATGATGGGCGACAATCGCGACCGCTCCTCCGACAGCCGCGTCTGGGGTCCCATCAAGGCCGAGAATCTGGTGGGCCGGGCCGAGGTCTTGTTCTTCTCGACCAACGGCTCGGCGCGGATGTGGGAGTTTTGGCGCTGGCCGACGTCGACTCGCTACAGCCGCCTGTTCAGGCCGGTCGAGTGATCAAGGCCGGTCGAGTGATTAGGCCGGTCGAGTGACGGCGAAGGCGCCGCGGCAAGCCGATCTCCACCCGGTCCTGGGTCACGTCTTCGCCCGCCCGGCGCTGCTGGCCGAGGCGCTGACGCACCCGAGCGCCAAGGTCGGGGGGTGCGGCTACGAGCGCCTCGAGTTCCTGGGTGACCGCGTGCTCGGGCTGATCGTCGCCGACATGCTGCTCGCCGCCTTCCCGGCCGAGGACGAAGGCGCGCTCGCCAAACGTTTCGCCGCGCTGGTGCGGCGCGAGGCGTTGGCGCGGGTGGGCGGGGAGATTGACCTCGGGCGCTACGTGACGATCTCGAAGGGCGAGGAGGAGAGCGGCGGGCGGTCGAACCCGACCCTGCTCGCCGACGCCACGGAGGCGGTGCTCGGCGCGCTCTACCTCGACGGCGGGCTGGCCGCGGCCGGGGCCTTCGTCCGGCGCCGCTGGACCGCCATGATGGAGACCGCCGAGACGCCGCCCGAGGACGCCAAGACGCGGCTGCAGGAATGGGCCCAGGGGACCGCCAAGCCGCTGCCCGACTACACCACGGTGGGCGTCGAGGGGCCGCCGCACAGCCCGACGTTCGCGGTCGAGGCGCGCGTCGAGGGCCTGCCGGCGGTCACCGCGAAGGGGCCGTCGAAGCGCGCCGCCGAGCAGGCCGCGGCCGCGGCGCTCTTGTCCAAGCTCGCGGACAAGACCCGGCACGCGGACAAGACCGGGCACGCGGATAAGAAAAGCGCCGGCCAGTGACCGGGGGGCCAATGACCGGGGGACCAGTGACCGGGGGGCCAACGAGCGGCGGCGCCGAGCGCTGCGGCTTCATCGCCCTCGTCGGCGCGCCCAACGCCGGCAAGTCGACGCTCTTGAACCGCCTGGTCGGCAGCAAGGTCTCGATCGTCACGCCCAAGGTGCAGACGACGCGCCGCCGCATCATCGGCATCTGCATCGCCGGCGAGGCCCAGCTCGTGTTCGTCGATACCCCGGGGATATTTGCGCCCAAGCGCCGGCTCGAGCGCGCCATGGTCGCCGCCGCCTGGGTCGGCGCGCGCGACGCCGATCACATCGTGGTGCTGGTCGACGCCAAGCGCGGCGTCGATGCCGCCACGCGGCACATCATCGACGGGCTGAAGAAACAGCGCCGGCGCGCGATCCTGGCGCTCAACAAGATCGACCTCGTTGCGCGCGCCAAGCTGCTGCCGCTCGCCGCCGCGCTCGACGATACGGGCATCTTCGGCGAGACGTTCATGCTCTCGGCGCTCAACGGCGACGGCGTCGACGATCTCAAGTCCGCGCTTGCCGGGCGGCTGCCGCCGGGGCCGTGGCTCTATCCCGAGGACCAGCTCTCCGATCTGCCGCTGCGCCTGCTCGCCGCCGAGGTCGTGCGCGAGAAGCTGTTCCTCAATCTGCACCAGGAGCTGCCCTACGCGCTGTCGGTCGAGACCGAGAGCTTCGAGGAGCGCAAGGACGGCAGCGTGCGCATCGAGGCGCTGATCTACGTGCTGCGCGAGGCCCACAAGCCGATCGTGCTCGGCAAGGGCGGCGCCAAGATCAAGCACGTCGGCACCGCCGCCCGCCACGACCTCGAAGCCAGCCTGGAGCGCCGCGTGCACCTCTTCCTGCGCGTCAAGGTCGCCCCCAAATGGACCGACGACCCCGCCCGCTACCGCGAGATGGGCCTCGAGTTCCCACGGTAGGCGCGCGGCCTATAGGCGAGGCTGCGCCTCGCGCTCCCTTTTCGCGGGGCTTCGCCCCACACCCCGTTCTCTGGTACACTTTCGCGGGTAGATCGTCCGGCGAGGGGGCACGACCACGTGTTCTCCTTCATCAGCGGACGGCTTGTTCTGCGCGTATCGATAGGCATGTTCTTCTCGCTCATTAACCTTAATCTGACGGGGATTCAGGTCGGCCCCACCGTTAGTGGCGCCTATTATGTTGGTGGCGGCTCGCCCGATACGGTGAAGCCGGCCGACCTCGTTATTCCGCGCCAGGGCCTTCAGAGTAACCCAAGCATCTTTGCAATGCTGGGTTGGCATGCTGGCCTGTCGGATTTCGTTGGCCGCGATGAGGATGTCAAACAACTCCGCGAGTGGGCGGACAGCGAGCCGCGCGTATCCCTCAAGTTCATCACAGGGGCTGGCGGTGTGGGAAAAAGCCGGTTGGCTGCGGAGTTCGCAGAAATAATGCAGGATGACGGCTGGGCAGCCGGGTTCGTTGATTTGCGCAATCCCAGCGGCTACTGGATACATGAAACGGGCACTCTCCTGGTCGTCGACTACCCGGAAGAGAACCGCGAGGGCGTCACTGATCTGCTACGGAATCTCAGCAATTTGCCTGTATCGCATCCGCTTTTTCGGGTGCTGTTCTTGAGCCGTTTCGATGTCAACGAATGGGGAGAACTCATTCGAGACAGTGGCGCGGATGCGATCAAGGACGAAGTGCCCTTGCACCTATCGACCGCGCCGATCGAGAATGCGTACGCGATCCTCCTTACGGCGCAGAAGCGCGCCGCCGATGCATTGGAATCCGAGCCCTACCCCCTTACAGAAGCGGCATTCGATGCTTGGCAACAACTATCCCCCGAGCACGCTCGACCCCTCTATATCGTTGCCGCAGCAGTACACGATGCCGTTTATCCGGGAGCCACCTTCAAATATACGGGTGCGAAAATCTTAGAAGAGCTTGTTGAGAGGGAACTATCTCGCCTTCGCCGCATTGAACAGCAAGTTGTTATCCAGCGTCACGCACTGGCACGGCTTGTTGCCATTGCCGCCATATCCGACGGGCTTGACCACGATGATCTGAGAAGCTTGGCCGCGAAGAAGCCTCTAGATTTGGGCTTGCCAGACAGCGACTCGATAGTTGACGTGATCGGTCAGTGCGAGGTGATGACTGCTGGGCGCCTGCCACGTCCCGAACCGGACCTGATCGCCGCAGCCTTCCTCGTGCGCGTTCTGGCCGAGCGCCCCGAACTAGCGCCGGAAAGGTTGTGGGCGGCACTTGAAGGGGACGTGGGTGGCGGACTCGAGCGGGCAGGACGTTTGTCATACGACGCTGAAGTCGTCCTTGGCCTTCATGAGCATCGTTTGAGCGACTGGCTGGCTAGTGCTTTTGCTGGGAATCCGGCTCGCTGTCTTCGCGCCGCACCGATCGTAGCCGAGGTGAAGCTTCCCGTCGGCTTGGCTCCCCTTGACGTTGCCGTTTGGCAATCGCTTGCCGAGAGCACCGGCGATGACGCGGAAAAGGCGTCACGCCTTAACAACTTGTCGGTCGCTCTCAACTCGATCGGCGACGCGGCGGGGGCGCTCGACGCCATCCGCAAGGCGGTGGAGAAATATCGCCGCCTCGCGGCCGCGAACCCGGCGCGCTTCGAGCCCGAGCTGGCGTCGAGCCTGAACAACCTTTCGAATCGGTTGAGCGATGCCGGCGACGCGGCGGGGGCGCTCGACGCCATCCGCGAGGCGGTAGAGATATATCGCCGGCTGGCAAAGGCGAGCCCGGCGCGCTACGAGCCGGACTTGGCGAGGAGTCTTTCGGTTCTTTCTCACAGGCTCGAGGAACAGGGGCAATCCGAGCCCGCGATTAAGGCAGCCGAAGAAGCCTTGCGCCTGATACGGCCTTACGCCGATCGCTACCCGGAAAGTGAGCACGGGCACGGCTACAAGGTGATACAGCGCGATCTCGCACGCCTCACCGGCAAAGGCGAGTAGCGGCTACCGCGCTTTTCGCCGGGGGCTTTCGCGCCGTCTGCTATACCACCCCGATGGAGTGGTCCGACGAGGGGATCGTGCTGGCGGCGCGGCGGCACGGCGAGGCCTCGGCCGTGGTGCAGCTGTTCACGCACGCCCACGGCCGCCACGCCGGGCTGGTGCGCGGCGGCGCCGGATCGAAGGCGCGCGGCGTCTACCAGTCGGGCAACCTGGTGGCGGCGCGCTGGCGGGCGCGGCTCTCCGAGCACCTGGGCGCGTACACCTGCGAGCCGGTCAAGAGCCACGCCGCGGCGCTGCTCGACGATCCGCTCGGGCTCGCCGCGCTGACCTCGGCCTGCGCGCTGCTCGCCGTGTCGCTGCCCGAGCGCCATCCTTATCCCGTGCTCTACGACGCCACGCTGTCGCTGATCGAGGCGCTGGCGGGCGGCGAGCCGGCGTGGCCCGCGCTCTACGTGCGTTGGGAGCTCGATCTGCTGCGCGAGCTCGGCTTCGGCCTCGACCTTACGCGCTGCGCGGCGACCGGGGCGACCGACGATCTGGCCTACGTATCGCCCAAGTCGGGGCGCGCGGTCAGCCGCGCCGCGGGCGAGCCCTGGCGTACGCGGCTGTTGCCGCTGCCCGGCTTCCTGATCGGCGCGGCCGAGGCCGGGACGGCCGACGTCGCCGCCGGCTTGAGGCTGAGCGGAAGCTTTCTCGATCGGCACCTGTTCGCCCCGCACGAGCGCAAGCTGCCCGCCGCCCGCGAGCGATTTATTGAGCGTTTCACTCGCACAACCACTAGATCTGGTGGTATAGTCGCCGATGCCGAGTGATCCGATAGGCCCATGACCGGGACCAAGCCGAGCCAGGAAATCCGGCCGGTCGAGCTCGCCGACGCGCTCGGCGAGCGCTACCTCGCCTACGCCCTGTCCACGATCATGTCGCGCTCGCTGCCCGATGCGCGCGACGGGCTCAAGCCGGTCCACCGCCGGCTGCTCTACGCCATGCGCGAGCTCCGCCTCGACCCCTCGACCGGGTTCAAGAAGTGCGCCCGCGTCGTCGGCGACGTGATCGGCAAGTTCCACCCCCACGGCGACACCGCGGTCTACGACGCGCTGGTCCGCCTGGCGCAGGAATTCGCGGTGCGCTATCCGTTGATCGAGGGGCAGGGCAACTTCGGCAACATCGACGGCGACAACGCGGCGGCCATGCGCTACACCGAGGCGCGGCTCACCGAGGTCGCCGCCGCGCTCCTCGACGGCATCGACGAGGACACGGTCGATTTCGCCGACACCTACGACGGCGAGGAAAGCGAGCCCGTGGTGCTGCCGGCGCGCTTTCCCAACCTGCTGGCCAACGGCGCCTCGGGAATCGCGGTCGGCATGGCGACGAGCATCCCGCCGCACAACGCCGGCGAGGTGTGCGACGCGGCCCTTCACCTGCTCGCCCAACCCAACGCCGATGTCGCGGCGTTGGTCGAGCGCATGCCGGGCCCCGATTTCGCCACCGGCTGCGTTCTCGTCGAGCCGCCCGAGAGCATTCTCGAGGCCTATCGCACGGGGCGCGGCTCGTTTCGCCTGCGCGCGCGCTGGGAGGTCGAGCGCCTCAAGCACGGGCAGTACCGCATCGTCGTCACCGAGATTCCGTACCAGGTGCCGAAGGCCCGGGTGATCGAGCGCATCGCCGCGCTGCTGGCCGAGCGCAAGCTCGCGCTGCTTGGCGACATGCGCGACGAATCGGCCGAGTCGGTGCGCATCGTTCTCGAGCCCAAGAGCCGCGCGGTCGACGCCGCGACGCTGATGGAATCGGTGTTCCGGCTCACCGACCTCGACATCCGCGTCAGCCTCAACATGAACGTGCTCGACGGCGACAACGTGCCGCGCGTGATGAACCTTCGCGAGGTTCTGCAGGCCTTCCTCGACCACCGGCGCGAGGTGCTGCTGCGCCGCACCCGCCACCGCCTCGCGGCCATCGCGCGCCGGCTCGAGGTGGTCGACGGCCATCTCGTCGCGTATCTCAACCTCGACGAGGTGATCGCCATCGTGCGCGCCGACGACGACCCCAAGGCGGCGCTGATGGCGCGCTTCGAGTTGACCGGGGCGCAGGCCGAGGCGATCCTCAACATGCGGCTGCGCGCGCTGCGCAAGCTCGAGGAGATCGCCATCCGGCGCGAGCGCGAGGCGCTCGGCGCCGAGCAGGCCGATCTCGATCGCCTCCTCGGCGAAACCCGGCGCCAGCGGGCGGCGCTCAAGCGCGAGCTCGACGACATCCGGGCGCGATTCGGCGGCGACGGCGCGCTGGGGCGCAGGCGCAC
>JADFMW010000171.1 GCA_022563655.1 Pseudomonadota bacterium | reverse complement strand
GACGCTGGCGCCAGGGCGGGGCCGCTTGGTTCGCCGCGGCCAGCACCCTCGCCTTGAGCTCCGGCGACGGCTCGAGCGCCGGCGCCCGGTCGAGCAGCTGATCGAGCAGCCGGTCGAGCCGCGCCGCGCGCTCGCGCAGCGCCCGCGCCTCGGCCGAGCGGACAAGCAGCGCCAGCGCCTCGTCGCGCTCGGCCGCCGGCCACGCCTCCGGGTCGGCGCCGTAGGCCTCGAGAATTCGCCCTAGGCGGGCAAGATCGACGGGTTCCGACGCGTTTGAATCGCGATCCATCATAGCTCTCCCATCAAATCAGAACGCAGTGCGGCCAGTCGTTTTCGCAGGCTGCGGCGACCCCGCGCCAATAGCGACTCGACGGCATCGACGCTGATGCCCATGACCTCGGCCGCGTCGATGTTGCTCAGCCCCTGGTGATAGACGAGGGCGATCGCCGAGCGCTGACGCTCGGGTAGCGCGCCGAGGGCGCCGGCCACGATCCGCGCGACCTGGTTGCGCTGCACAGGCGCGGCGGGGCTTGCACCCGGGTCTGGCGCCCACTCGAACGGTCTCTCGCGCCGTGCCCGCAGGCGGTCCATGCACAGGTTGTACGCGACCCGATACAGCCAGGTGGTCAGCCGCGCCCGCGGCTGCCAGCGATGGGCATGGCGCCACAGCCTGAGAAAGGTGTCTTGGGCAACGTCCTCGGCTTCGGACGGGTCGCCGAGCAGCCGGTGGGCGATGCTGACGATGCTGTCCAGGTGGCGCTCGACCAGCAGGCGGCAGGCGGCGGGATCGCCGGCGCCGACGCGCCGCATCAGCAGCGTCTCGGCGTCGGACGTGGCCGCCATCCTGTCGTGGGACCGGGCGACCGCGGCCTCGGTCATGCCGGATCAAGCCGTTCCCGAAGATCGGCGCCGCCTGAGGTTCGACGAGCCTAATAGGGCCCGTGTCCGCCGTGGTGCCCGTGTCCGCCGTGGTACCCGTGTCCGCCGTGGTGCCCGTGTCCGCCGTGGTGCCCGTGTCCGCCGTGATACGCTTGGCCGCCGTGTTGCCCATGGCCGCCGTGATGCCCGCGAGCCTTGAACTCCTTCGTCGCCCCGGCGCCGCCGTCGTCGCGGTCGAGACGGGCGAACCGGCCTGCGTGGTAGGCGGCGTACTCCTCGGCGGTGACCTTGCCGTCACCGTCGCCGTCGTAGCGTGCCAGATGCTCCTCGATGCGCTCGCGTTTGCGCTGCTCGATCATCGCCGCCATCTCATCGACGTCGAGCACGCCGTCGTTGTTGGCGTCGGCGGCGGCAAAGCGCTCGGCCCGCGCGCTCTTGACCTCTTCGGCGGTGGTAGTGCCGTCGCCGTCGCGATCGTAGTCCGCCAAGCGCTCGTGCATCCCGTGCATCTTATGCTCGAACCCGGCCCAGGGGGGGCCGTGGCGCTGGCCGAAATCGGCGAGGGCGATGCCGGGGACGATGCCGGGGACGATCAGGGCGGCGGTGGCGAACAGAACGAGAGTGCGAGTTTTCATGCTGACCTCATCGATTGGCGCACGAACGGGGTTGCTTCGTGCATTGTGCATTCGTCAGTTTAAACGACCGCGCGCCGGGATTCCGTCGCCGTGGGTAAAATTTATCGCCGCCGGCCGGCCGCGCGCATGGGCTCCGCGCGGCGCCGCCGCCGCGGCGGGTCCGCCCCAATCTTGCCACATTGCTTCGTTAGCGTTATCCACCCTACAAATCCACAGGATGTGGTACGTTGCAGGGTCGGATCGACAAGATACGGTGAAACACGGACGATGGCTGGCCATTCGCAGTGGAAGAACATCATGTACCGCAAGGGCGCGCAGGACGCCAAGCGGGCCAAGTTGTTCACCAAGCTGATCCGCGAGATCACGGTGGCGGCGCGCGCGGGGCCGCCCGATCCGGTGAAGAATGCCAGGCTGCGCGCCGCGGTGCAGGCATCGCGGGCGGCCAACATGCCGAAGGGCACGGTCGATCGGGTGATCAAGCGCGCCGACGCCGGCGACGAGGGCGAGACCTTCGAAGAGGTCCGCTACGAGGGCTATGCGCCGGGCGGCGTCGCGGTGATCGTCGAGGCGCTGACCGACAACCGGAACCGCACGGCCGCCGAGGTGCGCGGCGCGTTCGCCCGGTGCCACGGCACGCTCGGCGAGACCGGCTGCGTGACCCATCTGTTCGAGCGCGTCGGCGCGGTGTCGTATCCGCCCGCCGCGGCAAGCGCCGACGACATGCTCGAGGCGGCCGTCGAGGCCGGCGCCGACGACTGCGAGTCGAGCGCCCACGGCCACGAGGTCGCCTGCGAGCCGGACCGCCTCAACGAGGTGCGCGAGGCGCTCGAGCGGCGCTTCGGGCCGGCCCAGAACGTCAAGCTGGTGTGGCGGGCGCAGGCCACGGTGCCGGTCGACGAGCATCAGGCGTCGTCGCTGTTCAAGCTGCTCGAGTCGCTCGAGGACAGCGACGACGTGCAGGCCGTTTCCGCCAATTACGACGTCTCCGACGACGTCATGGCAAAGCTGAGCGCCTAAGGGGCGCCGCGGCGATTCGATGAGACTGCTTGGCCTCGATCCGGGCTTGCGCGCGACCGGCTGGGGCGTCATCGACGCCGACGGCAGCCGGCTGCGCCATGTCGCCCACGGCACGGTGCTGACCGACGTCGACCGGTCGTTGGCCGCGCGGCTCTTGCAGCTTCACGATGGCTTGCGCGCGATCATCGCCCAGTACCGTCCCGAGGCGGCGGCGGTCGAGGAGATCTTCATCAACCGCAACGCCTCGTCGACGCTGAAGCTCGGCCAAGCGCGCGGCGTCGTGCTGCTGGCCCCGGCGCTGGCGGGAATTTCGGTGTGCGGGTACGCGACCAACCTGATCAAGAAAGCCGTGGTCGGCACCGGCCATGCCGACAAGAAGCAGGTTGCCTGGATGGTGAGCCGCCTGCTGCCGGGCAGTCCGCCGGCCGGCAGCGACGCCGCCGACGCGTTGGCGGTGGCGATCTGCCACGCCCACCACACCGCCACCGAGCGGCGCAGGGCGGCGGCCGAGACGGAGCCGAAGCGGTGATCGCCAAGCTTGCCGGCGTGCTCGATTCGGTCGGCGAGGACTGGGCGGTCATCGACGTCGCCGGGGTCGGCTATCTCGTCTACTGCTCGGCTCGCACGCTGCGCACGCTGCCGGCGCCGGGGGTGCCGGTGCGCCTGTTCGTCGAAACCCACGTGCGCCAGGATCACATCCACCTCTACGGCTTTGTCGACGAGTCCGAGCGCGACTGGTTTCGCTTGCTGCAAACGGTCCAGGGCGTGGGCGCGCGGGTGGCGCTGGCGATCCTCGCGGCGCTCGGCCCCAGCGATCTCGTGGTCGCCATCGCCGCCCAAGACAAGGCGGCGGTGAGTCAGGCCAACGGCGTCGGCGGCAAGCTTGCCGGGCGGATCGTTGCCGAGTTGCGCGATACCGTGGGCGACCTCGCGCTGGGGACGGTCGCCGCGCTGGATGCGGCGCGCGTTCACGGCGGTCCCGAGGCCGACGCGGTCTCGGCCCTGGTCAACCTCGGCTACCGCCGCACCGAGGCGGTGGCGGCGGTCGCCGGGGCGGCGCGCCAGCTCGGCGCCGGGGCGCGGCTCGACGCCCTGGTCCGCACCGGGTTGCAGGAGCTTGGCCGATGAGCGACGAACGGGTGCTGGCTGCCGAGATCGGCACCGACGAAGGCCCCGAGGGCAGCCTGCGGCCGACCAGCTTCGACGAGTTCGTCGGGCAGCGGCAGGTGTGCGACAACCTGAGCATTTTTATCGCGGCGGCGCAGGCCCGGCGCGAGGCGCTCGACCACGTGCTGTTCTACGGTCCGCCGGGGCTGGGCAAGACGACGCTGGCGCAGATCGTCGCGCGTTCTCTCGGGGTCGGCTTCCGCGCCACCTCGGGTCCGGTGCTGGCCCGTGCCGGCGACTTGGCGGCGGTGCTCACCAACCTCGAGGCGCGCGACGTCTTGTTTATCGACGAGATCCACCGCCTCAACCCGGTGGTCGAGGAGATCCTTTACCCGGCGATGGAGGAGTTTCAGCTCGACCTTATCATCGGCGAGGGGCCGGCGGCGCGCTCGGTGCGGCTCGACCTGAGGCCGTTTACGTTGATCGGCGCCACCACGCGCGCCGGGTTGATCAGCACGCCGCTGCGCGATCGTTTCGGCATCCCCATGCGGCTCGAGTTTTACGAGCCCGACGAGTTGGAGGAGATCGTTCGCCGCGGCGCCCGCGTGCTCGGGGCGCCGCTTGCCCCCGATGGGGCCGCCGAGATCGCCCGGCGCGCGCGGGGCACGCCGCGGGTCGCGACGCGCCTGCTGCGCCGGGTGCGCGATATCGCCGCGGTGGAGGCCAACGAGCCCATCGACGCCGCCCGCGCCGACGCCGCGCTCAACCGTCTCGAGGTCGACGGCCGCGGCCTCGACGCGATGGACCGCCAGTACCTTAGATGCATCGCCGAGAACTACGACGGCGGTCCGGTGGGGGTCGACACGGTGGCGGCGGCGCTGTCGGAGCAGCGCGACGTGCTCGAGGAGGTGATCGAGCCCTACCTTCTGCGGCAGGGTTTCCTCAAGCGCACGCCGCGCGGCCGCACGCTGACGCCCGCGAGCTACCGCCATCTTGGCCTCGACGTGCCGCGCGCGGAAGCCGGGCAGCCCGACTTCCTCGACGACCGGGAACAGGACGATGGCTAACTCTTCGGGGCGTATCGACGGCAATGTTCACCGTTACCGGGTGCGCGTCTATTACGAGGACACCGACGCCACGGGCGTGGTGTACTACGCCAATTACCTCAAGTTCACCGAGCGCGCGCGCGCCGACATGCTGCGCCTCGCCGGCATCACGCAGCGCGAGTTGTTGGCCACTGACGGCCTCGCCTTCACGGTGCGTCGCTGCGAGGTCGACTATCTGGCGCCGGCGCGGCTCGACGACGAGCTCGAGGTTCACACCCGGGTGCTCAAGGTGGGCCCCGCCACGATCAACGCGGAACAGGTGGTCAAGCGCGAGGGCGCCGATCTGGTGCGCTCGCTGGTGCGTCTTGCCTGCGTCAACCGCGAAGGCCAGCCACGGCGGCTGCCGCCGGCGGTGCGCGCGGCGCTCGAAGCGCTCTCTCGGATGGAGTTAGGGGCTTAAGTCCATGGAAAGTCAAGTCGTCGACGCGGCCGCGCTCGCCGGTTCGATACCGGTCACGGACCTCTCGTTGTGGAGCCTTGTGCTGCGGGCGGATATCGTCGTCAAGTTGACGCTGCTCGTTCTCTTGGTGGCCTCGTTCTGGTGCTGGGCCATCATCTTCGAGAAGCTGCTGCGCTTCCGCCGCCTCGAGGCGCAGGCGGAAGAGTTCGAGGAGGCGTTCTGGTCGGGGGGCTCGCTCGAGGCGCTCTACGACGACATGAAGAGCGGCCCCGACCATCCCATGGCGATGTTGTTCGTGGCGGCGATGCGCGAGTGGCGGCGCTCCTCGTCGATGGGGCTGACGCGCGCCGATTCGCTGCGCGCCGGGATTCAGGCCCGCATCGGCCAGGTCATGCAGCTCACCATGAACCGCGAGATCGAGGGTCTGGAGCGCTACCTGGGTTTCCTCGCCACGGTTGGCTCGACGGCGCCGTTCGTGGGTCTCTTCGGCACCGTCTGGGGCATCATGAACAGCTT
>JADFMW010000170.1 GCA_022563655.1 Pseudomonadota bacterium | reverse complement strand
GCGGCATCGTCCTCCGTCCGCGGCTTCCGCTTCGGGGCCAACGCTGGCGCCTGCGAGACCTTCGTGGGCGCCATCCTCGAGGCGGCCGCACCGCCGCGAGTTTTCGCGGCGCTTCTCTGGGCACCGCCGGAGGTTATGGTGACGCGCAAGAACGGGCCGTGCATGAGCTGGTCGCCATCGCTACTCCCGACCTCGCCGATGAGGGGTCCGATCACGTTCCAATCGGTGTTGTTGACGTTGAACCAGGTTTCGACGCGCCACCCGGCCGCGATATCGATGTTCATGCTAGCGTTGTTGGCGACCGTGTACGACACGCCGAGATCGGCTTCGACGTTGCCGACGATCTGGAAATCGTCGTCGCTTTCCGAATAGCTGGAAGAATCATACGAAAAACTGTCGGTCGTCTCCCGCTCGCCGAACAGGACCGCCGCGGCCGCCCCGCCGACGACGTTGAAGTTCGATTCGCCGAGCGGAAAGACGCCGCTCACGCCCACTCGAGGGCCGATGCCCCAGAAGTCGACATCGCGATCGGCTTCAATATCATGAGAGAAATCAAGGACGTCAATTTCTCCGGATAAGTGCGCGTCCTGGTCGAAGCTGGCGAAGCGCAGCCCACCGAAGGCGCGCACGTGGCCGGGATTGCCGAGACCGACGTTGTAGCCCGCTTCGAGGTCGATCACGAAGTAGTCCATCTCGGAGTCGAGCTCCACGTCGATACTATAAGAAGAATAGTACTCAGAGATCGACACGCCATCGCCGTCGAGCCAGCCGCCGGAGATGGCGGCCGCGATGTCCCACTGGGGCGACCGCGCCGGGAAGCGGTAGCCGAGCGTCAGTTCGCCGCCGAAGCCGTCGTCCAGATCCAACGATCCGGTATAGTCGTAGCCAGCATAAGAAACGCTCGCGTCGGTCGCGTCGCCGAAGCTCATCAGGTAGCGGCCCTCGGCGCTGCCGAACCAGCCGGGCTTCTCCTGCGCCACCGTCGCTTGCGGCGCCACGGCGCTCAAGGCGACCGCGGCAACGCCCGCGAGCAAGGCGTTGCGAATCGTCGTGCGACGCTGTTTCATTGGCCGTCTCACCGTATGCATTGGGACCCCCTCTCGTGCTCCAGACCCGCCGGCCCGGCGGCCGCCGCGAAGCGCCGCGTATCGGGCCGTTCGGATCACATCACACCCTCGCCGGTCCTCCCGTTCGGCCCGCCGGCGGCGACGGAACCCACCCCATCACCGCCGCTCCGCGACAACCATCGCCGCGCGTGGCCGTCGCCAGCCGATCAAATACGACCGGTCCAATGCGCAGAAAACACCGCTCCCGGCCACCGGTCAAGCGGAAATCAAGCGGAAATGCGAAAAGAGAGTAAGATATTTTCCAACTGTGACTTTTCGGCAACAGTCTCGCGCGCGAACGCGCCGCGCCGATCGGCGAGCGGCGCTCCCTGGAAAGCGACGATGCGGTTGAGCAGCGTCTTCCGCCAGGAGCCTCGGCTAACCATCGACAATCTCGGGGAGGCAACGCCACGCCACCATTCCAGGTTGGGCGGACCGCCGCGGCGGCGGCAACGGGCTGCGCATCCTGGCGCCGCCTCATCCCGTCCTTGCCAGGCGGTATCCGCAATGAGAATCAGATAGTTGAAGCGCACTGAGCGAGGCGACCATGACGTACCCGGTGGGTGAAGCGAAACGCGTGGAGCTTCGGGCCGAACTCGACCGCCGCCCGAAGCTGGGGTTTCACGGATCGCGGGTCGCCAGCGTCGCCGGTCTGCCGGCCGATCGGGAACACGACGATGCCCTCGGCTTAGCGAGATGGCCGGGGATGCTTTCCGCGACTGCCGTAGGGGCAAGAACGGATGGCGCGGCCATAGGGTGCTGGCGGCGCCAATCCTCGTTGACCCGGGCGGCGCTGGCGATGCCGGCTAAGCATGTCCAACGTCATGTTCCTCGCCGATCTCTATCGAGCAGTTTTGCTCATGCTCCCGATTGCAATACCTCGTCCACATCTTGCGGTAGGCCGTCTCCAGGGAACGGGTGAGGAGCTCTCCATCGGTGCTGAACGAGCGCGCCACGCGGCCGCGCAGGCCTGCGCGCAGTTCCCGCAGTCGCCCAATGTCTGTCGCCAGATCAACGGCGCGCCGGACATACTCCTTTGGCGTCGTGGCGATCAGTTCGGGATGGCCGACGTGCGAAAGCAGCCGCGCACCCACCCGGGAGCGTTGGACGGCTCCCGCCAGGGTAATATACGGAACCCCCATCCAGAGACCCAGACGCGTTGTCGTGCCGCCGTTATAGGGAAACGTGTCCAGGCCGATATCGACGCTGTTGTGAAGTTCCAGAAATTCGGCAAACCGTATTCTTTGCATCAGGATCAAGCGCCCATCGGCGATCCCGTTGTTCGCGAATGTTTGGCGGACATGGCTCTCCGCCTCTCCCGGGGTAACATTCATGATGATCAGGCGCGAGCTCTTGACGCCTTTCAGAATCCTGGCCCAAAGCGCCATAACCGCCGGCGTGATCTTGGCGAAGTTGTTGAAGGAGGCAAACGTAACGTACCCGGCCTTCACGGCGGGCAGGGCTCCGACGTCCGGGCTGTCCGGCGGTGGGCGGAAGCCCGCGTGGATGGGCAATCTTACCAATTCCTCGGTAAAGAACTGCTCCGTTTCTCCCATCGGATTGAGATCGGCATTGGTAATACGGTAGTCCATGGCCGCAAGCCCGGTGGTATTCGGATAGCCGAGCCACGTCGCCTGCACGGGCGCCGGCTTGCGCGCAAAGACCAGGAGGCGGTTGTTCGCCGTATGCCCGGTCAGATCGACGAGGATGTCGATGCGATCTTTCCGAATCCGATCCGCCAGCGCCTCGTCGGTCATGCCGGCGCAACCGATCCAGTGGTCCGCGTATCGCCGCAGCCTTTCGGTGACCTCATCGACGCGGCGATGGTTGTAGTAGCAGAAGATTTCGCAGCCCTCGTGGTCGTGGCGTTCCAGGACAGGTTCGATAAAGAACGCGACCGAGTGCCGGCGGAAATCGGGCGAGACGTAGCCGATCTTGAGCCGCCTTGCGGGGTCCGGATCGTTCCGGTGGGGCTGAATATGTGCGGCCAGGGGCCGGGCGTGCCGCTCGTCGAACTCGAGGTGCTCGGCAAAGATGTCCTCATTGCTGATGCCATCTGCGTAATTGAGCGCGAGCAGCAGGTTGCTGTGGAAAGAGGCGAAGTCCGAGTTGAGCTCCAGGGCCTTGCGCTGGCTCGCTATCGTTGCCTCATCCCTGCCCTGGCCCTTGGGCGCGCCGCCGCGTTTGGTGAGCGCTTCCGCGAGGTCGGGCATCAGCGCGATCGCCTTGCGGTGCGAGGCCACGGCCTCCTCAAGCTTGCCCTGCTGTGTCAACACGTTGCCGAGGTTGCTGTGCGCCCCGGCATGATCGGGCTTGAGCGCAATCGCCTTGCGGTATGAGACGGCCGCCTCGTCGCGCCGGCGCAAAGCCCTGAGCGCGTTGCCGCAGTTGTAGTGCGCCTCGGCGAAGTCGGGCTTGAGGGCGATCGCCTCTCGGTATGAGGTTACGGCGTCGGCAAATTTGTTCTGCTGCTTGAGCGCGTTGCCGAGGTTGTTGTGGGCCTCGGCGAAATCGGGCTTGAGCGCGAGCGCCGTGCGGTACGACACCACGGCCTCGTCGAGCCGGCCCAGGCGCTTGAGCGCGACGCCGAGGGAGAAGTGCGCCTCGGTATAGTCGGGCCTGAGCGCGATGGCCTTGCGGTAGGCAGCGACGGCCTCCTCAAGCTTACCCAGGTTCTTGAGCACGGTGCCGAGGTTGCTGTGGGCGTCCGCGAAATCGGGCTTGAGCGAGACGGCCTGCCGAAAAGATGCGACGGCCTCGCCGAGCTTGCCCTGGTTCACGACCGCGACGCCAAGGTTGCAGTGCGCCTCGGCGAAATCTGGCTTGCGGGCGACGGCCTTGGCGAAGAGATCGGCGGCGATCTTATGCCTGCCGGTCTGAAGCGCGATCACGCCGAGGAGATGCAGCGCTTCCGCGTGGTCCGGCTGGGTCTCGAGGATTCGCCTGTACAGGGCCTCGGCTTCGCGAAACCGGCCGGCCCGATGGCGCCGCCTGGCGGTCGCCAGCGCCGCCTCCGCCGCGCCGCCGTCCGGCGCCGAGGTAACGGTGGGCGCCGTGACCCGGCGGGAGCGGCGCTCCGGTTGCTGGCGTCGTTGCTTGCCGTTCATCGGTTCGATCGAACGAATACGTCGGGTCTAGGCTACCCGGTTCGCGCGCCATCCGCCAGTGGCGCCGGCGCACCGGGCGACAAGCAAGACCTCATCGCGGAGGAGACCCGCGACGACGCAGAAAAATTATCTCGACCGAGAATAACGTCCCCTCTTCAAGCCGCGTCGGGGCGCTCGCCGGCGAGCACGCGCTCGATCAGCGCCACCGTCTCGTCGCGGCCGTAGAGCGCGATGAACGAGCCGAAGCGCGGCCCCTGGCTCTGGCCCAGCAGGGTCTCGTACAGCGCCTGGAACCAGCGGCGCAGCGGGTCGAAGGCGTGGCGCTTGCCGACCTCGTAGACTTCGTACTGGATGGCCTCGGCCTCGGCGTCGGCGGGCAGGCGCCCGAGCGTCGCCGCGAGGTCCTCGAGCGCCGCGCGCTCGGTGTCGTCGGGCGCGCGGTAGCGCTTCTCCGGGCGCACGAAGTCGAGGTAGTAGTTGACCGCGAGGGCGGCGAGCCGGTCGAGCATCGGCATCGTCGCCGGCGTCGCGTCGTCGACGTAGCGCGCGATGAAGCCCCACAGGACCTCCTTGTCCTCGGCGTTGCACACGCTCGCGAGGTTCAACAGGACGCCGTAGCCGATCGGCTGGCTCGGCGTCGGCGGCGCGCCGCCATGGATGTGCCACACCGGGCTTCGCAAGCGCTCCTCCGGCGATTGCGGGCCGAACTTCTCCAGGTGCGCGGCGTAGTCGTCGACGTGGCGCGGGATGACGTCGAAGTAGAGCCGCTTCGCCTTGCGCGGCGCCTGGTACATGAACAGGCTCAGGCTCTCGGGCGTGCCGTAGCGCAGCCACTCATCGATGGTCAGGCCGTTGCCGATCGACTTCGAGATCTTGTGCCCGTTCTCGTCGAGGAACAGCTCGTAGTGGAAGCCCTCGGGCGGGACGCCGCCGAGGATGCGGCAGATCTGGCCCGAGTGCCTGACCGAGTCGATCAGGTCCTTGCCCGACATCTCGTAGTCGACCCCGAGCGCCGTCCAGCGCATCGCCCAGTCGGTCTTCCAGCCCAGCTTGCAGTGCCCGCCGGTGACCGGCACCTCGCATCTCTTGCCGTCCTCGTCGGCGAACACGACGGTGCCGGCGGCCTCGTCGCAGCCGATCAGCGGCGTCTGCAATACGCGCCCGGTGTTGGGGCTGAGCGGCAGGATCGGGCTGAAGGTCTCGCGCCGCTCGGGCCCGAGCGTCGGCAGCATCACCGCCATGATCTCGTCGTAGTGGCGCAGCACCTCGCGCATCGTCTCGTCGAACAGGCCGCTGCGGTAGCACTCGGTCGCGCTCTTGAACTCGTAGTCGAAGCCGAAGCGGTCGAGGAACGCGCGCAGCCGCGCGTTGTTGTGGTGGGCGAAGCTCTCGTGGGTGCCGAACGGGTCGGGCACCGCGGTCAGCGGCTTGCCGAGGTGCGGGCGCAGG
>JADFMW010000008.1 GCA_022563655.1 Pseudomonadota bacterium | reverse complement strand
AAGGCCTGGAACCATTCCTTGAAAAGCTCGGTGTCCATCTCGCCCAGCTTGGGCCGGGTGAAGATCACCTTCCATACGAGATACGGTCGATTCGAGGCGTCGACCGCGACGCGGGTGCACGTTTCGTCCATTGGGATCGTCACCGCCCCGTATCGCGTGATGCCCTCGCGTTCGCCGAGCGCCTTGGCCACGGCTTGACCGAGCACGATCGCCGTGTCCTCCGACGTATGGTGAAAATCGATGTGTAAATCTCCTTTGGCGCGCAAGGCTATGTCGATCAGGCTGTGACGCGAGAGCTGCTCGATCATGTGGTCGAGAAAGCCGATACCCGTGGATATGTCGTAGATGCCCCCGCCGTCGAGGTTGACGGATGCGCTCACCCTCGTCTCGTTGGTAATGCGCTCGACTCGTGCCTTGCGCATGGGCCGTTCCTCTCGGCTCGCCGCCGGAAAGCGGGGCCGTTGTAGCAGGAACGCGCGCCAACCGCCAGGGACCGATTCCCCGGGCTTTGCTAGGTCGTGATGGAACTGGCGATTCGAAGCGCGGCCCTTGACGGCGCGTTCCGAACCCCCACATGGTTGGCGTGCCGGCCCGAGGCCGGCACGGTTTCATCAGCTTGTCATTCGAGGACCCATGCCCCCAACCGAACCGACGCCTTGGCACGCCACGACGATCTTATGCGTGCGCAAGGGCGACGCCGTGGTCATCGCCGGGGACGGCCAAGTGAGCATGGGCGACACCGTGGTCAAGGCCAACGCGTGCAAGATCCGCCGCCTCGGCGACGGGCGTATCCTCGCCGGCTTCGCCGGCGCGACGGCCGACGCCTTCACCCTGTTCGAGCGGCTCGAGGCCAAGCTCGAGCGCCACGCGGGCCAACTGACCCGCGCCTGCGTCGAGCTCGCCAAGGACTGGCGCACCGACCGCTACCTGCGCCGGCTCGAGGCGCTGATGGCGGTGGCCGACCGCTCGGCATCGCTGATGGTGAGCGGCACCGGCGACGTGCTCGAGCCCGACGACGGCCTCATCGGCATCGGCTCGGGCGGCAACTATGCGCTGGCCGCGGCGCGGGCGCTGATCGACATCGATGGCCTCGACGCCGAGGCGGTGGCCCGCAAGGCGATGGCCGTGGCCGCGAACATTTGCGTCTACACCAACGAATCCGTCAGCGTGGAGAAGCTCGACCCCGAATGACTTCGTTCACTCCCCGCGAGATCGTCTCCGAACTCGACCGCTTCATCGTCGGCCAGAACGACGCCAAACGCGCCGTCGCCATCGCCCTGCGCAACCGCTGGCGGCGCCAGCGGTTGCCCGAGGAGATGCGCGAGGAGGTGCTGCCCAAGAACATCCTGATGATCGGCCCCACCGGCGTCGGCAAGACCGAGATCGCGCGCCGGCTGGCGCGGCTCGCCAACGCGCCGTTCCTCAAGGTCGAGGCGACCAAGTTCACCGAGGTCGGCTACGTCGGCCGCGACGTCGAGCAGATCGTGCGCGACCTGGTCGAGATCGCCATCACCATGACCCGCGAGCAGATGAGCAAGGAGGTCGCCGCCAAGGCCGAGCTCAACGCCGAGGAGCGGGTGCTCGACGCGCTGGTCGGCAAAACCGCGACCGCCGAGACGCGGCGGAAGTGGCGCAAGAAGCTGCGCGACGGCGAGCTCGACGACAAGGAGATCGAGGTCCAGGTGAGCGAGACTGGCAGCAACGTGCTGCCCACCTTCGACATCCCCGGCGCGCCCGGCACCCAGATGGGGATGATCAACCTCAACGAGGTCTTCGGCAAGGCCTTCGGCCCGCGCACCGCGACCAAGCGCATGAGCGTCGCCGAGAGCCACGAGGTGCTGATGGCCGAGGAGAGCGACAAGATGCTCGATCAGGACGGCATCGTTCGCACGTCGCTCGACGCGGTCGAGCAGAACGGCATCGTGTTCCTCGACGAGATCGACAAGATCTGCGCCCGCTCGGAGCGCGTCGGCGCCGACGTCAGCCGCGAGGGCGTGCAGCGCGACCTCTTGCCGCTGATCGAGGGCACCACCGTCGCCACCAAGCACGGCACGGTGAAGACCGACCACATCTTGTTCATCGCCGCGGGCGCGTTCCACCTGGCGAAGCCGTCGGACCTGTTGCCCGAGCTGCAAGGCCGGCTGCCCATTCGGGTCGAGCTCAAGGCGCTCACCAAGGACGACTTCGTGCGCATCCTGACCGAGCCCGAGGCCAGTTTGGTCAAGCAGTATATCGCGCTCCTGGGGACCGAAGAAGTGACGCTGGCTTTTACCGACGACGCGGTAGACACGATCGCGACACTCGCCGCCCAGGTCAACGAGACCATCGAGAACATCGGCGCGCGCCGCTTGCACACGGTGATGGAGCGCCTGCTCGACGAGATCAGCTTCAGCGCCACCGACCAGGGCGGCACGTCGGTCACCATCGACGCCGCCTACGTCAACGAGCACGTCGGCGACCTCGCCAAGGACAGCGACCTCTCGAAGTTTATTCTGTAGAAGCCCGCGCGCCCTACCGCTTCCTCCGCAGCAGCACGTAGAGCGCGCCCTGGCCGCCGTGTTTGGGCTGGGCGACTTCGAAAGCGAGGATGCGGGCGCGGTTGGGCGGCTCGTTGAGCCAGCGCGGCGCCATCGCGCGCAGCACCCCGGCCTCGCCCTTGGCGTCGCCCTTGCCGGTGATCACCAAAACGCAACGCCGGCCCGCTTCCTGCGCATCGGTCAGGAAAGCGCCGAGCGCGTGCGCCGCCTGCTTCTGCGTCAGGCCATGGAGGTCGATCGAGCCCTCGACAGGCATCTGCCCGCGCCTGAGGCGCTGGGCCCTGCGCTTATCGAGACCAGGAGAGTGGCCCGGGCGCAGGGACGGCAGCTCGGGAGGCTGCGGCGGCGCCGAAGCCGGACGAGGGGCCGGACGAGGAGCCGGCGCCGCGCGCGGTCGTTGCGCGCGGGCTTCCTTCCCCTCGGGCCCCTCGGGCTCCTGCTTGGCCTCGGATTCGGGCTCCGGCGCAGGCTTGGCCGGCGGAGCCGACGCACCCTTGCGGCCACGCAGGGGCTTGACATCGCCCACCACCGCCCGCCACAGCCGCGCATCGGCGGCGGACCCGGCCTCGCGGCGGGCGCGGCGCGGGCTCGGCGCGTTCGCCCTATTCCGCGTCATCTTCGGCGCCGCCGATGAGCACGATGTGCAGCCGCCGCGGCCCGTGGGCGCCGAGTTGGAGCGTCTGCTCGATGTCGGCGGTGCGCGACGGGCCGGTGACCATGGTTACCGTGCGCGGCATGCCCCGGCCCATGACGCGCAGCAGCGCCCAGGCGTCCTCGTAGCTGCCCACCAGGTGGTCGCGGCGCAGCACGACGATGTGGGTCTCGGGCAGGAGGTTGAGCGTCGACGGGTGCTCCGGCCCCGAGAGCAGCACCAGCGTCCCGGTCTCGGCGACGCCGGCGAAGGCGCCGGTGACGCTCACGGCGTCGCCGTCCTCGCCGCGCCCCTCGACCACGCTCAGCACCGGTTTCTCCGACCACGGAATGGTCTTCAGGGCAGGGTCCGGCGCAACCTTGAGGGTCGCGGGCAGGTTATGCTCGGCGAGGTAGGACGCTATCGCGCCGGGCACGCCGGCCGCGTCGGCGACCCGCGCCACCGTGGTGCTGACCCGCTCGGCCTCGTCGACGAAGAGGTCGGTCCGCCGCCGGCCACTCACCCGCGCCCGCGCAGGGATCACGTTGGCCCGCGGCGTTTTCAGGCGGTGCTCCAGCCGCGCCGCCTGCTCCGCGGACAAGGGTCCGCGTTTCAGGGACTTGCGAATGCTGCCCAGGATCGTGTCCCTGGCGCCGCTCATGGCCGCCCCCGGCGGCGCTGCGCCCAGAGCCGCATGAACGTCCTGCCCTGGGGTGCTGGCAAATCACGCGCCGCGGTCCAGCCGCCCGCCAACGGCAGCCGGCGGAAGCGGCCTCTGTTGCGCCCCAGGGCGCCGAGAATCCCGATGACCAGCCCGGTGGCAACCCGATAGAGCGCCGGCCGCAGGGCAAGAAACGTCCATGCGGCCAGCCCGAGGCGGCTCAGCGTCGGCGTGAGACGCGCCTCGAATTCACGGTCGCGCCAGTAGCGCATCATCTTCGGCAGCGGGATGCGCATGGGGCAGACCTCTTCGCATTTGCCGCAGAAGGTCGTGGCGTTGGGCAGGTCGGCGGCCTGCTCGAGGCCGATCAGGCCCGGCGTCAGCACCGCGCCCATCGGGCCCGGGTACACCCAGCCGTAGGCATGGCCGCCGATGGCGGAATAGACGGGGCAGTGATTGAGGCAGGCGCCGCAGCGGATGCAGCGCAGGATGTCATGGAACTCGCCGCCGAGCAGGGCGCTGCGCCCGTTGTCCAACAGCACCACATGGAACGCCTCGGGCCCGTCGGCGTCGCCGGAGCGGCGCGGACCGGTGCAAAAGGTGGTGTAGACCGACATCTCCTGCCCGGTGGCCGAGCGCGCCAGCACGCGCAGGATCGTCGCGGCATCCTCAAGCGTCGGCACCACCTTCTCGATGCTCGCCAGCACGATGTGGACCGGCGGCAGCGTCATGGTGAGGTCGGCGTTGCCCTCGTTGGTCACGATCACCACCGAGCCGGTCTCGGCGACCAGCATGTTGGCCCCGGTGATGCCGACGTCGGCGTCGAAGTAGCGCTGGCGCAGTACCGCCCGCGCCTCGTCCACCAGCGCCCGCGGCTCGTCAAGCGGCCGGTCCCCGGGGAACTGCCCGTGCTTCTGCCTGAAGGCGTCGGCCACCTGCTCCTTCGATAGATGAATGGCGGGCGCAATGATGTGGCTGGGCGGCTCGCGGCGGAGCTGGATGATGTATTCGCCGAGGTCGGTTTCCACCGGCTCGATGCCGTTCGCCTCCAGGTGCTCGTTGATGGCGATCTCCTCGCCGATCATGGACTTGCTCTTGGTCACGGTGCGGGCGCCGGCGTCGCGGCAAATTTCGAGCATCACCCGGCGGGCCTCGTCGGCGTCGCGGCACCAATGCACCTGCCCGCCCTGCTCCTTGACCCGGGCCTCGAAGCGCTCCAGGTAAGCGTCCAGGTTCTCCAGCACGTGCTCCTTGATGTCGCGGGCGTCGTCGCGCAGAGCATCGAACTCGGGCAGACGCTCGACGGCCAGCAAGCGCTTGCCGACGAACCCCGTCTTCATGTTGTCCAGCGCCCGTCGCAGATCGGAATCGCCCAGCGCGCGGCGCGCGTTGTCCTTGAAGCTCGGAGTGGTGATTTGCATCGCCGGGCCTACCCGCCCCGCCCCTCGGCGATGGCCGGCCCGTCGGTCATGCCGGCCAGCACCTCGGCCACGTGGCGAACCCGCATCGGCGAGGCCCGCCGCTTGAGCCTTCCCGCGATGTTCAACAGGCAACCCAGATCGCCGCTCAAAAGGGTGTCGGCCCCGCTGGCGATCGCGTCGTCGACCTTGAGATCGACGATGCTCTCGGAAATGTCGGGATACTTGACGCAGAACGTGCCGCCGAAGCCGCAGCACGTCTCCGCCTCGCGGGACTCCTTCAGCTCCAGCCCCCGCACCCGGCGCAACAGCGCCCGCGGCTGCTCCTTGATCGCCAGCTCCCTGAGGCCGGAACAGGCGTCGTGGTAAGTCACCGCACCACGATATTCAGCATCAATTCCGGCGCCTTCAAGGGCGCCCGCGAGAAAGGAGACGAGCTCATGTGTGCGCCGCGCCAGGGCCTCGGCGCGCGCCGCCGTCTCCGGCTCGTCGGCAAACAGCTCCGGGTAATGCACCTTGATCATGCCGGCACAGGAGCCCGACGGCACGACCACATGCTCGATCCCTTCGCAGGCGGCGATGACCTGGCGGGCGATGCGCCGGGCGCTCCCGCGGTCGCCCGAGTTATACGCCGGCTGCCCGCAACAGGTCTGGCCCGGCGGCACGGAGACCGCGCAGCCGGCGTCCTCGAGCAGCTTGACGGCGGCGAAGCCGACGACGGGCCGCATCAGGTCCACCAGACAGGTGACGAAGAGACCAACATCGAGGGCTTTGGCGGTCATCGCCGCACAATGCGAATTTCAAGCGCCAATGGCAAGCGGTGCCCGGAGGCGGTTCACGCCTGGCACTCGCCACGCTTCGCTCGCGCAGCGGGTGGGCCCGCGCGCGGGCTACCCGCTTGAAGCGGCGCCGCGGCGCTCGACGGCGCCCAGCGGCAACAAGAGGTACAGGCGCCCGTGGTGCTTCATGCGCCCGGCGACCGCCTCGGCCTCGGGCCCGGAACCCCAGAACAGGTCGCCGCGCAAGGGACCCTTGATCGCCGAGCCGGTGTCCTGCGCGACGACAAGGCGGCGCAGCGGCCGGGCGGGCGCCTCGGGCTCGGCCGCCGGCACCATGATGTCGAGCCAGATCGGCGCGCCGAGGGGAATGTGGCGGCGATCGACCGCGAGGCTGCGCCCCGGCGTCAGCACCGCGCCCTGGGAGCCAACCGGCCCCTCGCGCTCAAGCTCGCGGAAGAACACGAACGAGGGATTCTCGTCCATCAGCGCGCGGGCCTGCTCGGGATTGGCCTCGAGCCAGGCGCGAATCGCCTGCATCGTCACCGCGTCATGATCAAGCTCGCCGCGCTCGATTAGGACGCGGCCAATGCTGACGTAAGCGTGGCCGTTGCTGCCCGCATAGCCGACCCGCAACTCGCCGCCGTTATCGAGGACGATCCGCCCCGAGCCCTGGACGTGGAGGAAGAATGCGTCGACGGGGTCGTCGAGCCATGCGAGCACCGGGACACGGCCGGCAAGCGCGCCCGACTGAATCTCGGCCCGGCTCTCGTATGGCCGCAACGCGCCATCCCCGACCCGTCCGGCGATGCGGCGGCCGCGCAGGTCGGACTGGAACGCGCCGAGATCGACCGAAACGAGATCGGCCGGCCGGCCGTAAATGGGCGCGGTGTAGCGCCCGCCGTATTGCCGCGCCCCCGACAGAAGGGGTTCATAATAACCGGTGAATAGGCCTTCCGTCGCCCTCCCGTCGCTTGCCCGGAACGGCGCGAACCGCTCCTCGAAGAAGGCGCGGGCCGCCGCTTCGTCACCATCCGTCACCGCGGCCGCCGCCAAGCAGGGCGGGCGCCAGTCGGCGACGAGGCCGCCGAGGCCGCCGGGCCCTACCGGCTGGTCGTCGGCCTTAAGATCGAAGCGCGTGCATGAGCGCCGGAACGCGGCGAGCGCGGCACTCTGGCGGTCGTCCCGCCACCCGGGCAGGGCGTCGAAGCCCACGGGTGCAAGGTCAAGCCGCGCAGGCTCCGGCGGGCGGTCGTCGCACGCGGCGAGAATGAAAAGAAGGCCCGCGACGGCGGCGCACCGCAGGCCAGGCATCAATTGGGGCTGCGCGTGGCGGCCAGCTGCCAGTTCGGGTCGCGCGAGCGCGTGTCGCGCTCAAAGGTCCAGATGTCAACCACCTCGACCGCATCGCTGGGGTCGCCGTCGATGTCCTTGCCGTCCGAGTCCCGCGTGACGTTGATCTGGTGCGTGACGAAGCGGATGGTAACCATGGCGGTCCGCTCGTTCATGCCCGCCTCTATGATCTCGGATTTGTCGCTCGACACCACCACGGTTTCCAGACTATGGCGGGCGGCGGCGCGGTCGCGGATGGCCCGGGCGAAGCGGCGGTAGACATCGTCGGCAAGGATCGGCCTCAGCGTATCGGTGTCGCCGGCGGCGTACGCGGGGACGACGATCTCGAACGCCGCGCGCGCGCCTTCGAGAAACTGCTCGCGGGTGAAGTTCGGATCCGCCCGCTTGATCCGGGTCAGGCCAGCGGCAAGCGTGGCATCGCCGACGTCGCGAAAGTCGTCGAGTGGGTCTTCCTCCTGGGCCTCGCGCTCGGCCAGGCGAACGACCTTCTCGGAGCTCGCCTCGACCGTTCGCCGGGCCACCGGGCGCGACGGGCGCCGCTCATGCCCGGTACGGCGGCCCAACACGCTGCGCAGGCGCAGCAGGATAAAAGCTGCGACCATAGCGAAAATTATGATATCGAAGATTTCGAACCCTTCGCTCATCACTTCCGTCCCGGTGGCCGGACCCACAGTGTCAGTCGCTACCGTATACCTCCCCGCGCAAACGCGGGGCGGCAACTGTAAGGGTTGAGCGGTCGCGGGTCGAGCCTCTGTGTACGCCTCGGCAATGACCCCTTACGTTTACATAATCCGCAGACAGTAGCAGGGCAAGCGTGACTTTACTGATTTTCCTCGCGCTGTTGGGCGTACCGCTGATCGAGATCGGCGTCTTCATCGAAGTGGGCGGATACATTGGCCTGTGGATGACGCTGGCTCTGATCGTGGCAACGGCGCTCGCGGGCACCGCGCTGCTGCGCCATCAGGGGATGGCAACGCTTGCCCGAGCGCGCGCGAGCGTGGCGCGCGGCAGGGTGCCGGTGCGAGAGGTCGCGGACGGCTTCTGCCTGCTCGTCGCCGGCGCCCTGCTGCTCACCCCGGGGTTCGTCACCGACGCGGCGGGCGGGCTGCTACTCATCCCACCGGCACGCCGCCTGATACTGCAGTGGGTGCTCCGCCGGATGATGGCCGCCGGACGGGTCACCACGAGCCTTCAAGGCCGACCCGCGCGCGGGTCGGGAGAGGACGGCAGTGTCATCGAGGGGGAGTACACCGAGCTGCACGACGACGATGCATCGGCGCCGTCACGGGACTGGGGTAAGCCACGGTAATCTTCCTGCGTAATCCGCCTGCTCCCCGGCCGCATGCCGCCCTCCGCGGCGCGGACCCGCAATAGACCGATAGGCTTGTGTGCCGGGGCCGTCCGTGCTAGCCACTGCGGCGTTCTTAGAACCCGGAGTGCAGACGATGGCCAGCGATAGTGCGCCCCCCGGGGGCCCCGACGCCGGGCCTCCCCCCGAGGCGAGCGACGCGACCGAGGACAGTCAACAGCCCGCAATCACGTTCGTCACGCAGTACGTCAAGGATCTCTCGTTCGAGAACCCGGGGGCGCCCGGCACCGTCGTGAAGCCTGAAGATCACTCCCGCGGCAACGTCACGTTCCACGTCAAACGGCGCCGGCTGAGCGGCGACGACCATGAAGTCGTGCTCGAGTTCAACCTCGAAGCCCAGCAGCCTGACGGCGGCATCGCGTTCATCATCGAGCTCGTTTACGCCGGAGTCTTCACCGTGCGCGGGCTCGGCGCCGAGGCGAGACGGCTCGCGCTGTCGGTCGAGTGCCCAAAAATCCTGTTCCCGTTCGCGCGCCGTATTATAGCGGATGCGGCCCGCGACGGCGGGTACCCGCCGGTGATGCTGGGACCGATTGATTTCGCCACCCTCTATCGCGAGCAACGCGCTGCAGAGGCTGCGCCCGAACCCGCCGACGCGGCGCCCGAAGCCGCCGACGCGGCGGCCAAACCCGCCGACACCTGAGCACCCTGGCTCTCGCCTCTCTGGCGCTCCGGCGAAGCGTGGCGAGAGGCTTCGCCGACCCTGGCTGCGCCGGAGGCTTCGCCGAGGCGAGAGCGTGCTCAGCGGCGCCAGATCGGGTCGGTTACGCGGTCGATGAAGGCGGCGTGCGCGGTTTGCTCATCGCCGGACGCCGCGTGCGGCCGCGCCGCGCGCACCGCGGTCGACGCGGACGCCCCCATGCCTGGACGCATGCCTGGACGCATGCCTGGACTGGGGCTCGCGAGCGCTTCCCGGGGCTCGCCGGGCTTGAGCAGAAGGGCGGGCTGGCGACCCCCCGTAAGCCGCAGGTAGACCTCGGCGAGTATGCGGGCATCGACGAGCGCGCCGTGCACGCGACGGGCCTGAGTGTCGAGGGCAAAGCGCCGAGCGAGCGCATCGAGGTTGGCGGGCGCTCCCGGCGCTTGGCGCCGCGCGAGCTCAAGGGTATCGAGGGAGCGCTGAGGCGACAATCGCGGGTAACTCAAGCGCTCCAGCTCGGCGTTGAGGAAAGCAAGGTCGAACTCGGCGTTGTGGATGATGAGCCGGGAGGAGCCGAGGAAGGCGAGGAAATCGTCCACGACCTCGGCGAACCGCGGTTTCGTCGCCAGAAAAGCCGTGGCGAGGCCATGCACCTCGAAGGCCTCCTCGGGAACGTCGCGGTCTGGGTTGAGGTAGGTCTGGTACTCGCGGCCCGTGGGCACGTGGTTGACCAGTTCAACACAGCCGATCTCGACGATGCGGTGCCCGCTGCCCGGATCTAGGCCCGTGGTCTCGGTGTCGAGAACGACTTCTCGCATGCCTACCTCCTGGGAAGAGGCCGCGGTGGCCACCTGAGGCCCCTGCACCCATCCAGCATTCTGACGATGCGGCGCACCCGGCGCAAGGTGACGGCGCGGCCAATCCCGGCCGGAATGACGAAGTCGGCCCGACGCAGCTTGTCATCGGCCGGCATCTGGCGGGCGCGGATCGCGGCGAACAGCTTCGGCGTCATGCCGGGACGCTTGAGTACGCGCCGGGCCCGAACAAACGCCGGCGCCCAGACCACGGCCACGGCATCGCACCGCCGGTCGCCCCCGGTTTCAAACAACAGCGGCACCTCAAGCACGGCGAGCCGCGCGCGGCGGGCCGCGGCGCGGCACAGGAAGCCCGCCTCGGCCTCGTGCACAAGGGGATGCAAGATGTTCTCGAGGCGGTCCGTCGCCTCGCCGTCGCCGAAGACGCGCCGGGCCAGCGCCGCGCGGTCGATCCCGCGGCCGCCCGGGCCGTCCTCGCCGCAGCCCGGGAACGCGGTCTCGACCGCGGCCACCGCCACGCCGCCACTGCCGATCAGACCGCGCACGGCAGCGTCGGCATCGAACACGGCGGCTCCCTCGTATAGGAACATTCGCGCCGCCACCGACTTGCCGGCGCCGATCGCGCCCGTGAGTCCGAGAATCACCACGTCACGCTTGGGCCTCGAGGGCGCGAAGCACATGCTCGCGCAGTTCCGGCGACACCTCGGGCTCGACACCGAACCACGCGGCGAACCCGGGCCGCGCCTGGTGAAGCAACATGCCGAGGCCGTCGACCGCCGAGTGGCCCCGGCGCGCGGCATCGGCAAGCAACGGGGTTCTCAGCGGCGTGTAAACGACGTCAAAGACCACCGCCTCGCCCGGCAGCGGGTCAAGGTCCATGTCGAGCGCCGGCTGGCCGGTCATCCCCAGCGTCGTGGCGTTAACCACCAGCCCCGCCCCGGAGAGCGCGGCGCTCCGCTCGCGCCAGGGCATCACCGTTATCGGCCCCTCGAGACTGCCGGCCAGCGCCTCGGCCCGCGCGGCCGTGCGGTTGACGACGCGAATCTCCGCGACCCCCGCGTCGGCCAGCGCAACGCACACCGCCCGCGCCGCGCCGCCGGCACCGATCACCACCGCGGGGCCGTCGGTGGCAACCCAGTTCGGCGCGCCCGCTCCGAGGCTCTCAAGAAACCCGAATGCGTCCGAATTCTCGCCGTGCAGGCTGCCGTCGCGGCGAACCACAACCGTATTCACGGCGCCGATGCGGCGGGCCGAATCGCTGAGCGAATCGACGGCTGCGACCGCCGCCTCCTTATGCGGCACGGTAAGGTTGACACCGGCAAAACCAAGCTTGGGCAAAGCATGGAGGCACGCAACCAAATCCTTCGGCGCGACCGCAAGCGGCACGTAGGCGCCATCGACGCCGTAACGCTCGAGCCAGAACCCGTGCAGCCGCGGCGACGCCGAGTGGGTGACCGGCCAGCCCATGACCCCGGCCAGCTTCGCTGATCCGGTGATAATCACTGCCGGACCACCCCGTACCCGCGCAGGAAGCCGAGCAGCGGCAGCAGCGGCAGCCCAACGATCGAGAAGTAGTCGCCCTCGACCTTGGAGAAGAGCTGCGCCCCAAGGCCCTCAAGCTGGTAAGCGCCCACGCAAGCCAGCACGGCGTCGCCCGCGCCCGCCAGGTAGATATCGAGGAAACTGTCGGAAAAGGCGCGCATCACGAGCCGGGCTTGGTCGGTATGGTGCCACAGCAGGGCGCCGTCGCACACCACACAGGCCGATGTCGCGAGCGTATGCGCTCGGCCACGCAGTTCCCTCAGATCACGCCGCGCCGCCTTGAGATTGGCAGGCTTGTCAAGCCACGAGCCGTCGCACTCGAGCACCTGGTCCGCGCCGATGACGAGCGCGCCCCGATGCGCACGGGAAACCCGCGTCGCCTTGAGCTCGGCAAGCGACTCCGTCGCCTGCCCGGCACTGGCGGCCTCGGCCCGCAGCGAACGCTTCAGTTCCCCTTCGTCGACCGCAACGGGATGGGCGGTGAAGCGGACGCCTGCCTCGCGCAAGAGCGCCGCCCGCGCGACACTGCGTGACGCGAGGACGACCGCGGGTGCGCCGTCTTCGCTCATATCATGTTGCGGCATGGCTCAAGCGTGCTCGGTCGCAGCATGGGGCGCACGGGCACCTAGGACGCCGGGGTCATACTATGCGGGCCGGCCCGCCTTGAGAAGATAAGCTCGCCGCCGACGCGGCCGGCCATGTGCTGCAGAATCGCGGCGGCAATCTCCTCGATCGAGCGGCGGGTGACATCGATCACCGGCCAGTGACGCTTGGTAAACGCGCGCCGCGCGTCGAGGACCTCCTTGGCGACGCTCTCAGGGTCGACATAATCGGTCTCATCCCATTGGTCCAATACTCCCAGCCGATTGCGGCGAACCTCAACGAGACGCTCAGAGCCGATCGTCAAGCCAACAAGCAGCGGCTTGGAGAGGCGTTCGACCTCCGAGGGCAACGCCGCCCCGGGAACGATGGGCACGTTCGCCGCCTTAATGCCGCGGTTAGCCAGATAAAAGCAGGTCGGCGTCTTCGACGTCCGTGAGACTCCGATGAGCACGACATCGGCGTCGTCCAGGTCGTACAGCATTTGCCCATCGTCGTGGTTGAGCACGAACTGGATCGCGTCGATGCGCGTGAAGTACTCGGCGTCGAGCGCGTGTTGTCGCCCCGGCTGTCCGCGCGCCTCGATCCCTAGGTGGTTGCTGAGCGCGGCGACCACCGGCTCAAGCACCGGAACCGACGGCACCCGCAGTCGCCGACAGCCGTCTTCAAGGCGGTTACGAAGCGCGCCGTCTACTAGGGTATACATCACGATACCAGGATTTGCTTTCACGGCGGCGAGTACCTGATCGATCTGGCGCGTAGTGCGGACCAAGGGCCAGAAGTGCTCTACCGCCTCGAAGTCTTCGAACTGAGCAACCGTTGCCCGCGCAACGGCGTTAATCGTATCCCCGGTGGCGTCCGATACAAGATGGAGGTGAAACTGCTTCATGTCCCTCGAAACCGCCCAAACCCTGCGTATCCAGTGGATAACTCGTCTTCCCCGACCGCGGCATAATGTTTTCCCCACTACGACCGCGATTATACCAGCTCGGCCCCGATCGGGATAACCACCCCGAACACTACGGACAAATGGGCACAGCACTGCTTATCCCATCGTCCAACCTTCATTATACCCAGGTTGCGGTCTCGCCCGAAAAGCATCGCCAGACGCCCGGCACCCAAACCCGCTCAGCGCTTATCCACAGATACCTTACCACATTGCCCCCACCAGCTCGCAGGGCGGGACAATTCCGGGACCGCCAGCAATCCCCACAATTTCATGCCCCTACCACTACAACTACCTTTTAATTACAAATAGGTAGTAGTATCTGGACCACTGGTATCCAGGCCTATGCCGCAGCCTTCTCCGCCGTTGGAACGACCACCGCTCAAGCGGCTTGTCCGAGCCCTGCGTGGTCGATCGCAAACACCACCTCCGGTCTGGTTGATGCGGCAGGCGGGGCGTTACCTGCCGGAATACGGGGAGCTGCGTCGGCAGGCAGGAAGCTTCCTGACCCTTTGCTATACGCCGGAGCTTGCCGTTGAGGTGACGCTTCAGCCGGTGAAGCGGTTTGGGATGGATGCCGCGATCCTGTTCTCCGATATCCTGGTGGTACCCGATGCGTTGGGTGTCGAGGTTACGTTCGGTAATGGGAATGGTCCCTGTCTTACGCCGGTACGTACCTTGCAAGATATTGCTGCGTTGCGTCCCGAGCGGATGCAGCATCATCTTGCTCCTGTCTATACCGCGGCTGAGAGAGTCGCGCAGGCGTTGCCGGAGGGCGTGGCGTTGATTGGCTTCGCCGGTGCGCCATGGACCGTCGCATGCTACATGGTTGAAGGCCGCGGCGGTGCGTTCACCGCGGCCAAGCTGTGGGCTTTCGGCAAGCCGGAGGAGTTTCAACGGCTGATCGACGTGCTGGTCGAGGCCACGGCGGAACACCTGATCGAGCAGGCGCGCCGCGGCGCCGAGGCGGTTCAGCTGTTCGACTCCTGGGCGGGAATACTGCCGTCGAGCGAATTCGAGCGCTGGTGTATCGCGCCGACCCGAAGCGTGGTTCAGCGGTTCAAGGCGATCTGGCCGGATGTTCCGGTGATTGGGTTTCCACGCGGCACGGGGTGTATGCTCAGGAGCTACGCGGAGGCCACCGGGGTGGATGCGGTCAGCGTCGACAGTGGCGTGTCGGCAGAGTGGGCGGCGCGAGAGCTGCAACCACGCTGGGCGATCCAGGGCAACCTCGATCCCGTCTATCTGCTCGTTGGTGGCACGGAGTTGACGGATCGGATCCGGGCTATCCTCGATGCGCTCGGCGATGGCCCGTTCGTTTTCAACCTGGGACACGGTGTGCTGCCGGGTACCCCGCCGGGCAACGTCGCGCTGCTGGTCGAGGCGGTGCGCGCGTGGCGGCCTCGTGGCGAGGAGGCGACGGGACGGTGACGGAGGCCGGGCGAGTGGCGGTGGTGTTGTTCAACCTCGGCGGACCCGATTCACCCGAGGCGGTTCGCCCTTTTCTTTTCAACCTGTTCAACGACCAGGCGATCATTAACATGCCGCGGCCTGTACGCTGGTGTTTGGCAACCTTGATAGCCCGCCATCGTGCTCCGCACGCACGCGAGATTTACGCGCAGATCGGCGGCAGATCCCCTCTTCTCGAGCGCACCCGAGAGCAAGCGGCCGCACTCGAGGCCGAGCTGGCGGACCTGGGCGAGGTCCGGGTGTTTATCGCCATGCGCTACTGGCATCCAATGAGCGAGCAAACGGCTGGCGAGGTCAAAGCCTTCGGTCCCGACCGGGTGGTGGCGCTGCCGCTCTACCCGCAGTTCTCGACGACGACGACCGCTTCGTCGCTCGCCCGGTGGCGCCGAGAGGCGGCGCGGATCGGGATGGTCGCGCCGACCTGGGCCGTGTGCTGTTACCCGGCCGACGCCGGCCTCGTTGCAGCCCACGCGGAGTTGATTCATCGTGCCCTCGAAGACGCGGGACGGAGCGGAACGCCGCGGCTGCTGTTCTCCGCTCATGGCCTGCCCAAACGGGTGCTCGCGCGGGGAGATCCATATGTCTGGCAGGTCGAGCATACCGCCGGGGCGATCGGCGCGGCGCTGGCGCCGGCCTTTCCCGAGCTCGACTCGCGGGTCTGCTACCAAAGCCGGGTCGGGCCTCTTGAGTGGGTCGGGCCATCGACCGAAGAGGAGATTGCGCGCGCGGGGCGCGATGGCGTGCCGCTGGTCGTGGCGCCGATCGCCTTCGTCTCCGAGCATTCCGAGACCCTGGTCGAGCTCGACATCACGTACCGCAGGGCGGCAGAGAAGGGCGGCGTGCCGGCCTACGTCCGCGTGCCGGCGCTGGGCGACAGCGCGGCTTTCATTGCGGGACTGGCGGCCACGATTCGACGCCTTCTGCTGGGTGCGCCTCGGACATGCTCGGCCGAGGGAAGCCGGCTCTGTCCGCCGGGCTTCGGACGCTGCCCCATGGCACTGGGGGTTGAAGGGTGACGCCGGAAGGCTATCTCTGGATCAAGGCGCTGCACATCATCGCGGTGATCGCTTGGATGGCGGGGCTTCTCTACCTGCCGCGCCTGTTGGTTTACCACTGCGCAGCGCCCCCGGGATCGGCGCGCTCGGAAATGCTCAAGGTCATGGAGCGCCGCCTGTTGCGGGCGATCATGACGCCGGCCATGATTGCTGCGTTCGTATTCGGGGTGTGGCTGTTGCTTGCGCCGGGTGTGGTCGATTGGTCGGGCGGCTGGATTCACGCGAAGCTGGCGCTGGTTCTCGGGCTCGCGGCCGAGCACGGCATGATGGCCAAGTGGTGCAGGGACTTCTCTGCTGGCCGAAACAGGCGGAGCCAGAGGTTCTATAGGATCGCCAACGAGCTGCCGACCGTGCTGATGATAGCCATCGTCATACTCGTGGTGGTCAAACCGTTTTGAGCGTGCCGGGAAATCTGGATTGACACCCGCACGAATTTGGCGTTATTCTTGTTGTCTGTTTCTCTTTGTCGGCGCGACCGTCTCTGCGTCGGGTACCATCCTTAAGCATTCTTAACGTGCTCTTAACCGTCGCGGTGTATCACCGCAAGGAAGCGCGGAAGAAGGCGCTGCTTTTCGCTTCGCCCTCTTCCATGCGCGGATAAGTGTCCCATGAAACTCCAAGAACTCAAGCGCAAATCCCCTGAAGACCTCCTTGGCTTCGCCGAGGAGCACGGCATCGAGAATGCCAGCGTGCTGCGCAAGCAGGATCTGATGTTTGCCATTCTCAAGCAGCTTGCCAGCAAGAATACGCCGATATTTGGCGACGGCGTGCTCGAGATCCTGCAAGATGGTTTCGGTTTCCTGCGCTCGCCGGAAGCCAATTACCTGGCGGGCCCCGACGACATCTACGTCTCGCCCAGCCAGATTCGCCGGTTTTCCTTGCGCACGGGAGACACGGTCGAGGGGGAGATTCGCGCGCCGAGGGATGGCGAGCGCTACTTCGCGCTGCTCAAGGTCAACAGTATCAACTTCGAGTCGCCGGAATCGGCGCGCCACCGGGTCAACTTCGTCGACCTCACGCCGCTGTACCCGGAAGAGAAGCTCAACCTCGAGGTTGAGACGCCGCAGAACCACGACCTGAGCATGCGCGTGATCGAGCTGGTGGCGCCGCTCGGCAAGGGCCAGCGGGCGCTGCTCGTGTCGCCGCCCCGCGCGGGCAAGACCATGCTGCTGCAAAGCATCGCCCACGCCGTGGCGGCCAATCATCCCGAGATCTACCTGATCGTGCTGCTGATCGACGAGCGCCCCGAGGAGGTGACCGACATGCAGCGGTCCGTCAAGGGCGAGGTGGTGAGCTCGACGTTCGACGAACCGGCGACGCGTCACGTGCAGGTCGCCGAAATGGTAATTCAAAAGGCGAAACGCCTGGTCGAGCACAAGCGCGACGTGCTCATCCTCCTCGATTCGATCACTCGTCTTGCGCGCGCCTACAACACGGTCGTGCCGTCGTCGGGCAAGGTGTTGACGGGCGGCGTCGACTCCAACGCGCTGCAGAAGCCGAAGCGGTTCTTCGGCGCCGCGCGCAACATCGAGGGCGGCGGCTCGCTCACCATCATCTCGACGGCCCTGGTCGACACCGGCTCACGTATGGACGAGGTGATCTTCGAGGAGTTCAAGGGCACCGGCAATTCGGAGATCGTGATGGACCGGAAGCTCGCCGATAAGCGGACCTTCCCAGCCATCGATATCGGCAAGTCGGGGACGCGGAAGGAAGAACTCTTGTGCGACAAGAACACCCTGTCCAAGATGTGGGTGCTGCGGCGGATCTTGACGCCGATGGGTCCGGCCGAGGCTATGGAGTTCCTCCTCGAGAAGCTGCGGCAGACCAAGACCAACAACGATTTCTTCGCGTCGATGAACGCCTGACCCCGGCGCCGCTCGCTGCGAGACAACCGGCGCGCGACGGGTTCCTTACCGCACTTGCCAGCAAAAACCGGGCTGATTGGCTTCGGGTGATATCGCCGGAGGGCGGGCCCAAGCGGGTTGGTGGCGGGCCTGCCCTCCGCACCTGCCCTCCGCACTGCTTCGGGAGGCGGGCCACTTTGGGCGGCGGGCCGCGCGGCGCCGAAGCGGGTTGGTGGCGCGCCAGTCTTCGCCGACCTCCCGTCGCCCGCCGACCTGCCTTCGCCGAAGCGAAGCCCCGGCTTCGCGCAGGCAGGAGTGGGCTTCGCGCAGGCAGGCCCGGGCGCTTCTCTCGTGCGCCTAAGCCAGCAACACCGTAGAGCCGGTGGTCTTGCGCCGTTCGAGGTCGCGGTGGGCTTGCGCGGCGTCCTTGAGCGCGTAGGTCTGCCGCGCCGCGATCTTTACGGCGCCGGTTCCGATCACCTCGAACAGCTCGTTCGCGGTCCCGACCAACTCATCGCGCGTCGCCGTGTAATGGACGATCGAGGGCCGCGTAAGGTAGAGCCCGCCCTTCTGGTTGAGCACCATCGGGTCGATCGACGGCACCATGCCCGAGGCGTTGCCGAAGATCACCATCATGCCGCGGCGGGCAAGGCAGTCGAGCGAGCCCTCCCAGGTCGCCAAGCCGACAGCGTCGTAGACCACCGGCACACCCGCACCGCCGGTGATCTCGGCGACGCGCTCGACGAAGTTTTCCGTGGTGTAGTTGATCGTATGGTCGCAGCCGTTCGCCTTGGCGAGCTCGGCCTTCTCGGCGCTGCCGACGGTGCCGATGACGGTCGCGCCCAAGTGTTTCAGCCACTGGCAGGCGATCGTTCCGACGCCGCCGGCAGCGGCGTGGAACAGCACCGTCATCCCCGGCTCGACCCGGAAGGTGTGGCGAATCAAGTACTGGGCGGTCATGCCCTGGAGCATGATGGCGGCGGCCTGTTTGTCGTCGATGCCGGCCGGGGTCTTGAGGAGCTTCTCGGCCGGCATGACCCGCGCCTCTGAATATGCGCCGAGCGGGCCGGTGCCGTAGCAGACCCGGTCGCCGACGCGGAGCTCGCTCACCCCGTCGCCCAGCTCCTCGACCACGCCCGCGGCTTCGAGGCCGAGACACATGGGCAGCGGCGTTTTGTACACCCCGCTGCGGTGATAGATGTCGATGTAGTTAAGGCCGATAGCCGTTTGTTTCAGGCGAACCTCGCCGGTGCCGGGGGCGCCGACCTCGACGTCCTCCCAGGCCATCACCTCCGGGCCGCCGGTGCGGTGGATGCGTATCGCTTTCGTCATCGGGTTCTGTCTCTCATGTTCGGGTTTTGTCCCTCATGTAAGGTGACGGGAGAGGAACTCGGCCGAGCGCCGGTTCGCCAGCTCGGCGGCGGCTTGGTCGTAATGCTCGCCGCCCGCGCGCGCGAACGCGTGGTCGACGCCGGGATAGCCGTGGAGGGTGTGACCAGAGGGTTGTCGCCGAGGGCCTCCTTCACCTGTGCCTGCGCTTCCGGGGGCACGAACTGATCCTTCTCGGCGACGTGCAGCAGCAGTGGGTTGCGGAGGTTGGCCGCCTCGCCGAGGGCGCCCTCGATGCCGACGCCGTAGTAACCAACCGAGCAGTCCGTGTCGGAGCGGGTCGCCATCAGGTACGCGAGCTTGCCGCCGAGACAGTACCCCACGCTGCCGACCTTTCCGGTGCAGCCCGGCATCGTGCGTAGGTGGTTGAGGGCGGCGATGGCGTCTTGGATGCCGAGGTTCTCGTCGAACCCTTTGTACAGCTCGAACGCGCGCGCCCACTCGGCCTCGGTCCGGTCGGTGAGTTGGATGCCCGGCTCCTGCCTCCAGAATAAATCAGGAACGATGGCAAAATAATCCTGGGCGGCCAGGGCATCGGCGATATCGCGCATCACCCTGTTGATGCCGAAGATCTCCTGCAGCACCACCACGCCGGCTGCCACTGCGGATTGCGGCGAGGCCAAGTAAGCGCCGAACGCTCCGCCGTCGGCGGCGGTCAGCGTGATATCTTGCCCGCCCATGTCCGCCTCCCGTGGGATTCTGCGTCAGTCGATCTTGCCGATTGGCCAGTCTCTCTTGCCGATTGGCCAGTCTATCTTGCCGATTGGCCAGTCTCTCTTGCCGATTGGCCAGTCTATCTTGCCGATTGGCCAGAGTCACGCTGGCGTTCCGCGGGGGGCAAAGCCGCTCATTGCGAAGGGGAACGCGGCGCCAGGGCGGCGCGCAGGCCGTCGGCATCGGTGATGGGGAGCGAGCATGTCGCTCCGATGCAGATATAAGCGGTGGGCCGTCCGTCGACTTGTGTCTTGCCGGCGGCCGGATGGCCGTCGGGAAGCGCCGCCCCGGGGGCGGCTTGGGTGAGGATTCGATTGGGCGCGCTGATCGCGAACACCGTGCGGCGCAGTTGCCGCGTGGCCTCGGCGTTGGGATCGCCGACCAGCACGACTTGCACGGCGGACTGCAGCGTCTCGTTGCCGTTGAGTAGCGTGCATAAGGCCATAGTGCTACGCGAAAGTTCGGCGCTGAACGCACTAACTACCATTTGGGCGCGTATATGAAAGCGTTCTTCCCCGCCTAAGGCGTAGAGTCGCGCGAGGACCCCGACCAGCGTGCCGTTCCCAGATGGGGTGGCGCTGTCGGCGGCCGACTTGGTGCGCACGATCAGTTGCTCGGCGTCGTCCGCGGTGTAGAAATACCCTCCGTTGTCGGCGTCCCAGTAGTGCTGGTCGGCAACGGCGACCCATTCCTCGGCTTGCGCCAGGTAAGGTGCCGCGCCGGTCACCTCGAACAGGGTGATCGCGGCGCGCGCCATGTTGGCGTAATCGTCGAGCACCGCCGAGGCCTTGAGCCGGCCGTTGCGATAGCTGTGGTGGAGCCGTCCGTTGGCGGTCATGCTGTCGCGCACGAAGGCGAAGGCGGCGGCCGCTGCTGCGATCCAGTCGGCGCGGTCGAACGCCGCGCCAACGGTGGCAAGGGCGTTGATCATGAGGCCGTTCCAGTCGGCGAGCACCTTGTCGTCGCGACCCGGCGGCACGCGCTTCGCCCTCTCACGGAGCAGGGTCTCGCGCGGCGCCGCAAGGCGCGCCTCGTCCACCGTCTCGCCGGCCGGCGGCGGTGTGAGCCGGTTGAGGATGACGCGGCCTTCCCAGTTGCCCCTGGGGCCCACGTCGTAGACCGACTTGAAGTAGGGAGCGTCGGCGCCGAGCAGGCGATCGATTTCCGTTGCCGTCCAGGTATAGAACGTGCCTTCTTGGCCTTCGCTGTCGGCGTCGAGGGCGCTGGCGAAGCCGCCGTCGGGCGCCGCCATCTCGCCGAGCACCCACGCCACCGTCTCCTCGACCCGCTGCCCGAACAGCGGGTCGCCCGTCTCCAGCCAGAGCTGCGCCAAGAGCTCGAGCAGCAACGCGTTGTCGTACAACATCTTTTCGAAGTGCGGCACGAGCCAGCGCGCGTCCGTCGCGTAACGGGCGAAGCCGCCGCCGAGGTGATCGTAGATGCCGCCTTGGCACATCTGCCGGGCGGTGAGCAGGACGGCGTCCTTGAACTCGGCGCCGGCGCCGCGGCACCAGGCCCGCCACAGAAGTTCGAACGCCGCCACTTGAGGAAACTTCGGGGCGCCGCCGAGACCGCCGTGAACCGGGTCGAGGTCGCTCAGCAGGCGGCGCGCCGCCTGGTCGGTGCGCGCGAGCGAGATATCGCCGCCCGCCTGCGTGCGCGACTGCGACTTCAGCGCCGCGACCAGCGCCGTGCGGTTCTGCGCCAGCTTTTCCGGCTCGCGGGCATACGCGTCGTGGACGGCGCGCAGCACGTCGCGGAACCCGGTCCGGCCGTAGCGCGCGGTGGGCGGGAAATAGGTGCCGCCCCAGAACGGCTCGCCCGCGGGCGTGAGGAACATGGTCAGCGGCCAGCCGCCGTGCTGGCCCATGAGGGCGAGCGCAAGCTGGTAGATGGCGTCGAGGTCGGGGCGCTCTTCGCGGTCGACCTTGATATTGACGAACAGCTCGTTCATCAGCGCCGCCGTCTCCGGATCCTCGAAGCTCTCGTGCGCCATGACGTGGCACCAGTGACACGCCGAGTAGCCGATCGACAGCAGGATCGGACGGTTGTCGCGCCGCGCCTGGGCGAGCGCCTTGGCATCCCACGGCTGCCAGCGGACCGGGTTGTCGCGGTGCTGGAGAAGGTAGGGGCTGGTCTCTTGGCCGAGGCGGTTGCGGGTCATCGTGAGCAGTGACGAACCGTTGGGTCGGGCGGAGAGCGGCATTGCGCCGCGTCGACGTGCTTGGCTTTGCTTCAGGTAAGTGGGGCGACCGGGGTGTCGGGGCAAGCTCTCGGGCGTTGGGACAAGCTCTCGGGCGCACACCGCGCCGGTTTGTCCGCTGGACCGAAGAACTGCCCGATACCTGGCCCCGGAGGCCTGCCATGGGAGGACAATGCCAAAGCCTTCGGGGCGCCGGTGCTGGCCGCGTCGCGCGCCCGCCCAGCGCGATACGCGGTTCGCCGAGCCCGGCCACGGCCATGCTGTTTCACGTGAAACGCGGCTTGGGCGCAGCGTCCCGCGTCGGTTTTGACAGGGTGGGGGCCGCCGCATAGAGTGCGCGTCATGGCGCGCGAGGACGCGATCGGCGACGATGCCGCCTGCTTCGGCGCGGCGGGGGGAGCGGATGGTGGTGTGGGGCCGCCGCCGCCGCGCGCTCTTGCGGACGACCTCCGGCGCCGCACCCGGCTCCGTCGCGCTGAGCCGCGCGACTCCTGAATTGGTCGGCAGACGGCCACCGCCATTAACCCGTGGGGAGTTCCGTCGCGCCACGGGTGTTTCACGTGAAACGCTCGAGCGCCTTGACGCCCACGTCGCGCTGGTGAAGAGCTGGCAGCGGAAGATAAACCTGGTCAGCGCGGCGAGCATGACGGATGTGTGGCGCCGCCATGTGCTCGATTCGGCTCAGCTTTTTCCATTCGTGCCGGAGTCGTGCCGACGTCTCGTCGACCTCGGCAGCGGCGCCGGGTTTCCTGGCTTGGTGCTGGCGATTATGGGCGTGCGGGGGGTCGAGCTGGTCGAGAGCAACGGCCGGAAATGCGTGTTTCTCGCCGAAGCCGCCCGCCGGGCGGCAGCGGCCGTGACGATCCGCCACGCCCGCGTCGAGACGCTGAGCGCCGCTCCCGCCGACGTGGTGACGGCGCGCGCCTGTGCGCCGCTGCCCAGGCTGCTCGACTACGCCGAGCGCTTCTTGGCGCCGACCACGGTGTGCCTTTTTCTCAAGGGCGCGCGCGTCGATGAGGAATTGACCGAGGCGGCAAAAAACTGGATGATGCGCGTGCAGCGTTGTGCCAGCCAGACCGACCCTCGGGGAAACATATTGCGGATCCATGAGGTGGCGCGTGAACGCCCCCGCCCCCGATAGCTCCGAGCCCGATCGCCCACCGCGGCGCGTGGCGCGCAAACCGTTGCGCATTATCGCGGTGGTCAACCAGAAAGGCGGCGTCGGCAAGACCACGACGGCGATCAACCTGGGCACCGCGCTCGCCGCCGTCCGCAAGCGGGTGCTGCTGATCGACCTCGACCCGCAAGGCAACGCCAGCACCGGACTCGGCATCGAGCACGCCGACCGGGCCATCAGCTCCTACGACGTGTTGATGGGTGAGGCAAGTCTCCCCGAAGCCGTGGTCAAGACGGCCGTGCCCGGCCTCGAGATCGTGCCGTCCGTCGTCGACCTGACCGGCGCCGAGATCGAACTCGCCGCCGCCCCGCGGCGCGGGTTCCGCCTGCGCAGCGCGCTTGCCGGCCACGTCGCCACTTACGATTACGTGCTCATCGATTGCCCGCCGGCTCTCGGTCTGCTGACGGTCAACGCGCTCGTGACGGCCGATTCGGTGATGGTGCCGTTGCAGTGCGAGTTCTTTGCTCTCGAGGGCTTGAGCCAGCTGCTACGCACGGTGGAACGGGTAAGACGGAACCTGAATCCAACGTTGGAGATACTAGGTGTTGTGTTGACCATGTATGACCGCCGCAACAACTTGTCAGGCCAGGTCGCCGCCGACGTACGCAGCTTCATGGGCGCGAAGGTCTACGACACCGTCATTCCGCGCAACATTCGCGTCTCCGAGGCACCGTCGCACGGCAAACCCGTTCTGCTCTACGACCTCAATTGCGCCGGCTCCCAGGCCTACATCCACCTCGCCGGCGAGGTGCTGCGGCGCGACCGCGCGGTCCCGGCGTCGTGAGCGAGAGCGGCGGCGAGAGCGGCAGGCGCAGGGGGCTCGCCAAGGGCCTCTCGGCCCTGCTCGGCGACGACGGCGCCGATGTCTTGCAGGCGGCGCCCGGCGCCGGCCCCCAAGTCGTTCCCGTCGAGCTCGTGCGCCCGAGCCGATTCCAGCCCCGACGCCGTTTCGACGACGGCGAGATTCGCGAACTCGCCCAGTCGATCGGCGAACAGGGCGTGCTCCAGCCGCTCGTGGTGCGGCGCGACCCCGAGATCGCCGGATCGTACGAGATCGTCGCCGGGGAGCGCCGCTGGCGCGCCGCTCAGCTCGCTCAGCTCCACCAGCTGCCGGTGATTGTCCGCGACGTCACGGACCGCGAGGCGCTCGAGATTTCTCTGGTCGAGAACGTTCAGCGCGAAGACCTGACAGCTCTCGAGGAGGCCCAGGGCTACAAGCGCCTGATCGACGATTTCGGCCACACCCACGATGCGCTTGCCAAGGCCGTGGGCAAGAGCCGCAGCCACATGGCCAATACCCTGCGGCTGTTGGGCCTGCCCGAGCCGGTGAAGGCGATGCTCGACGACGGCAAGCTCACCGCCGGCCATGCCCGGGCTTTGCTCGCCGCGCCCGACCCCACGGCGCTTGGCCGCGAGGTGGTGGCGCGGGGCCTCAACGTGCGCCAGACCGAAAGGCTGGTGCGCTCGGCCGCGCATCCCCGCCGGCGGGCGCGCGCGACGACGGCGCAAGACGTCGATACCCGCGCCATCGCGCGCAGCCTCTCCGACCGCTTGGGACTCACGGTCAAGGTCAAACACCGGAGAGTCGGCGGCTGGATCGAGATCCGCTACCGCACGCTCGAGCAACTCGACGATATCCTGCGCCGCCTGGGCGCAACGGTGGGCAGAACGGGCAGCTAGCCCGCATTTCTCACCAGGATGCGGCCGTCATCGCGCCGGGCGGGATCGATCCGCCAGGAGAGAGCCGAAAAGAGTAGCCG
>JADFMW010000169.1:2114-5690 GCA_022563655.1 Pseudomonadota bacterium | reverse complement strand
TACAACCTGTCGGCGCACGGCCCGATCCTGCCGCTCGGCTGCGACCTCATGGCGCTGACGCCGATCAGCGCCTTCCGTCCGCGGCGCTGGCGCGGCGCGGTGCTGCCGGCGCGGGCGCGGGTGCGCTTCGAGGTCCTCGAGCCCGGCGCGCGCCCGGTGAGCGCCGTCGCCGATCACACCGAGGTGCGCGAGGTCGTCGATGTCCGCGTCAGCGAGCAGCGCGACATCGAGATCGAGCTGCTGTTCGACCCCGAGCACAACCTCGAGGAGCGCATCCTCGACGAACAGTTCACGCCGTAAGGCGGTTCTACGCCGCGCGCGACAGCTCGAGCCGGCCCCAAACGTCGGTCAGCGCGGCCACCAGGGCGGCCATCATCTCGTCGCTGTGCAGCGGCGTCGGCGTGATGCGCAGGCGCTCGGTGCCGCGCGGCACCGTCGGGTAGTTGATCGGCTGAATGTAGATATTGTGCTCGGCCAGGAGCAGATCGCTCGCCCGCTTGCACTTCACCGCATCGCCGACCAGCACCGGCACGATATGGCTCTCCGACGGCATTAACGGCAGGCCGGCGTCGCCGAGCATCGCCTTGAGCCTGGCGGCGCGCTCCTGATGGCGCCCGCGCTCGACCGAGCTCGCCTTGAGGTGGCGCACCGAGGCCAGGGCGCCGGCGGCCAGCGCGGGGGGGAGCGCGGTGGTGAAGATGAACGCCGGCGCGAAGCTGCGCACCGCGTCGATGATCGTCGCCGCGGCCGCGATGTAGCCGCCCAGCACGCCGAAGGCCTTGGCCAGGGTGCCGTTGATCACGCTCACCCGGTCGCCGAGGCCGCGCGCCTCGGCGATGCCGCCGCCGCGCCGGCCATAGAGCCCCACCGCGTGGACCTCGTCGAGGTAGGTCAGCGCGCCGTGGCGCTCGGCGACGGCGCAAATCTCGGCGATCGGCGCGATGTCGCCGTCCATCGAATAGACCGATTCGAAGACCACGATCTTCGGCGCGCCCGGGGCGACCTCGCCCATGAGCTCATCGAGGTGGGCGGCGTCGTTGTGGCGGAAGATGCGCTTCTCGGCCCGGCTGCGGCGGATGCCCTCGATCAGCGAGGCGTGGTTGAGCGCGTCCGAGAACACCACGCAGCCGGGCAACAGCGCCGCCAGCGTGCCCAGCGCCGCCAGGTTGGCGACGTAGCCCGAGGTGAACAGGAGCGCCGCCGGCTTGTCGTGCAGATCGGCGAGCTCGCGCTCGAGCGCGACCAGCGCGTGCGAGGTGCCCGAGATGTTGCGCGTGCCGCCGGCGCCGGCGCCGCACTCGGCGACCGCCTGGCCCATCGCCTCGATCACCGCCGGGTGCTGGCCCATGCCGAGATAATCATTGCTGCACCACACGACGACGTCGGGCGCCCCGGCGAGGCCGTGATGGGCGGCGAGCGGGAAGCTGCCGGCGTGGCGCTCGATCTCGGCGAAGATGCGGTAGCGCCCCTCGGCCTTGAGCGCGGCGATCCGTTCCGCGAAGAACCGTTCGTAATCCATGCCATCTCCTCCCCGCGGGCCGCAGGCGCGCCGCGTCGATGACCCCTCTCATACCTAAATCACATCGGCGCCGGCAAACCTTGACCCATATCAATTGTGTTCGGCAGGCGAGGGGCGCGCAAGAGCCGCGGCGGGCGTCAGCCGCCGGGGTCCAGCCACTCCGCCGCCCGCCGCTTCGCCTCGGCGATTTGCGCCGGGGTCATGGCCTTCTCGAGGGCGTCGCGGTGACGGGCCGCCGCCTCGACGCCCTGCCCCGCAGCCAGCGTATACCAGCGATAGGCCTCGATGGCGTCGTCCTGCCCGGCGCCCGAGGCGCACAGGCCGGGGTTGAGCCACGAGAGGCGGTAGCGCGTCGCCAGCCGATACTGCGTGCGGGCGTCGCCGGCGCGGGCCGCGTGCTTGAACCTGGTGATATCGTCGTCGCAGGCGGCGACCCGCGGCGGCGGCTTGTTCGGCGCTGCGCACGCCGCAAGCACCCCGGACGCGAGCGCGGCGGCGCGGACGATGGCTTTCACGGGCAAACCCTTTGTCCCCGGGCCATGATAACCCAGCGGACGCGCCGGCGAAAGCCCGCGCTCACGCGGGTGGCCACGGCTGCAACCTGGCGATCAAACGGCAGGATGTTCATAGGTCGGTCCCTTTCGTTTATCAGGGAGGCGACCGCCGCGCTGGATTTTCCGGCGCTGAAATGCTATGTATGGAGTCTCGATCATAGCTCGGGGCCCAAATCCCTGAGTGGTGATCCAAGGGCCGGTGGCTGTTCATGCAGCCACCGCTCCCGGCTTGAAAAATGTGGAGGTAGCCGGATTTGAACCGGCCAGGCGGGGCTTGTAAGGCCGAACCTGGCGAACCTGCTACCCCCAAAGGGTATGCCTACCACGGGCCGTCGCCGATCCTCGCTAGGGGTGTGGGCGACGGCCCTTCTGGTTATCGCCCCACACGTCGGCAGGCATGGACGTGGGGGCTGCGACTCTTCTCATGACCATCTCCCTTAGGTACGTCCCATGAATTTAGTCCTCGCAATCCGATAAATCAAGACATTTATCGTGTATATCGCGAAAAAGACGATAACCGATTCTAGGCCGTCATCGGGGGTTGACAATCGCCGCAATCGTCATTACGTTTGGGCTGAGACGGATTATGGAGAACTGTCATGGCTCGCCCACGGAGTCCGAATTACCCTGCGATCAGTCTGCCTGAGGCGATTGAACGGCTGCATAAGCTGTTTAAAAGGGCGCAGCGGCAAACAATCACGCGCGAACAAGCCGCTGAAGCGATGGGATATGATGGCCTACACGGCGGCTCCCTCGGAGCACTGTCGGCCCTTCTCAAGTTTGGCTTGTTGGAAAAGGGCGCTAATGGCGTTCGCGTGAGTGATCGTGGGATAGCTATCATTGCCCCGGAAGACGACGAAGAGCGTAATCTCGCATTTGCGGATGCTGCCTTTAGCCCGTCACTCTTCAAGGAACTGACAGAGCGCTTTCTTGGGGGGATGCCGAGTGATGAAAAACTCCGCTCTTACTTGATTCGCAAAAATTTCTCATCGAGTGCTCTGGATCGTGTTATCCGCTCATATCGTGAAACAATGGAGCTTGTATCGGATGAGGGACCAGGGTATACTTTCGACCCGACCATAATTCAGAGCGTCGGCACAGAGCGCGAGACAGATATGGCAGGCGGTGTAGGTGCAAGCCAATTTCGCCCACAAGCGCCACCTTCGGTACTCACGGCAAGCGTGCTACGCGTTTCGTTCACTGATGATCGTCTTGAGGTGACGGCTGGCCTGATTGATGCCGAAGCGGTGGACCGTCTCATTAAAGTTTTGGAAGCCAACAAACCGCTACTACCTCAGAAGGCAGATATAGCTGAACTGCAGGCCGAACCTGAGCCGTGGCAAGTAAGGCGGGGCGCATTTGTAGCAAAAGCATCCGACCATAACGCCCATGTTGAACGGATGGAGCTCCACAGGGTGGCCGTCATGGATGCCGTGAGGAAAGGGAAGCCCGTACCTGACGAAGTGCGCGCCGATTATCCAGACGTGACTGACTAGACAGTTG
>JADFMW010000169.1:0-2101 GCA_022563655.1 Pseudomonadota bacterium | reverse complement strand
CAGCACCCGGCGGCGGCCGAACGGCTCGCCGAGAAACCGGGTGCCGATCAGCGCGGCGATGACCACGCTGGTCTCGCGCAACGCCGAGACGTGCGCCATGGTGCCGAGGTTCAGCGCCCAGATCGCGAGGCCGTAGGCGCAGAAGGCGAGAGCGCCGGCCACCAGGCCGGGCTTCCAGCTGCGGCGCAAGAACGCGACCGCCTCGCCCCGGCGCCAGGCCAGCGCGGCCACGACCAACGGTATGGCGGAAAATATGAACAGCCAGCCGATGTAGCCGGCGGGGCTGCCCGAGACGCGCACGCCGAGCCCGTCGGCCACCGTGTAGGAGGCGATCATCAAGCCGGTGGCGAGCGGATACGCGGTCGCCCGGAAGTCGCCGCGAAATCCGGAGCCGCCAGCCAGCATCAGACTGATGATGCCGGCGGAGATGACGGCGATGCCCGCGAGCTCGCCCGCGTTGAGCATCTCGCCGGCAAACAGCGCCGAACCGGCGGCGACGAGCAGCGGCGCCGAGCCCCGCGCGAGCGGATAGGCATGCGAGAGGTCGCCCACCCGATAGGCCTGGATGAGAAAGAAAAAGTAACCCAAGTGGATGGTCACCGAGAGCGCGATGAACTTCCAGCTCTCGGGCGCCGGCGGCGCGCCCGCGAGCACCAGCGCCGGCCCGAGCAGCCCGGTCACGCCGATCACCACGGCCATGGTCATGAACCGGTCGTCGCCGACCTTGACGAAGGTGTTCCAGACCGCGTGCATCACCGCCGCGGCCAGCACCATGACGATGACTAACGGATCCATGCGCCCCCGGCCTGCCTGCCTTCGCCGAAGCGAAGCTCCGGCTTCGCGCAGGCAGGCGCGCCAAGTTCGATGTTCACCACGTGCCGCCCTCCCCGCCTGCCGCGCCGCGCCAAGGGCGGCGGCGCAACGTAGCCCGCCGCCCGGCCGCGCCACAAGCGCCGCGGAGCCCGAGCGCCGGTGCGCAACGGCGCCCGGCAGCGGCTTCCCCAGCGCGACGAGTGACACAAGTCAGGGTAGACTTCGTGCAGACGAAGCCTGATACATCTCGATCCGTCGGAGGTGCTCGGTTGGTGGCGCACGAGAATCGGTGGCAGCACTTCGCGCACGACGCCGACATCGGCGTGCGCGGCCTCGGCGCGACCAAGGAGGCGGCGTTCGAGCAAGCCGCCACGGCGCTCACCGCGGTGGTCGCCGACCCCGCCTCGGTGGCGCCGCTTCAGGCCGTCGAGATCGCCTGCGGCGCGCCCGACGACGGCCTGTTGTTGGCGGACTGGCTCAACGCCCTCATATATGAAATGGCGACGCGCAAGATGCTGTTCGGCCGCTTCAAGGTCCGCATCGACGGCGATCGGCTGATCGGTGCGGCCTGGGGCGAGCCGATCGATATCGCGCGCCACCGCCCGGCGATCGAGGTCAAGGGCGCGACGCTCACCGCGCTCGAGGTGCGCCGGGCGAAGCGCGGCGGCTGGATCGCCCAATGTGTTGTCGACGTCTAGCCAATGTCGGCGTTCAGACCGGGGCAAGAGACGGGATAGGAGCGATGGACACGTCGCCGTTCGAGCGCACGGGAGAGTACGAGTGGCGGCTGGCGCCGCGCGCCGGGATGCGCGTGCCGGTGATCATCTACGCCGACGAAGCGCTGATCCTCGACATGGACGACAAGGTCCTCGAGCAAGCGGTCAACGTGGCCAAGCTGCCGGGCATCGTCGCAGCGTCCTACGCCATGCCCGACGCCCACTGGGGCTACGGCTTCCCCATCGGCGGGGTGGCCGCCTTCGACGCCGAGGCCGGCGGCGTGGTCTCGGCCGGCGGCGTCGGGTTCGACATCTCGTGCGGCGTCCGCACCCTGCACACGGGCCTGGCCGCCGACGAGATCGAGCCGGTCAAGGAGGCGCTCGTCAACGGCTTGTTCGCCAAGGTGCCCGCCGGCCTCGGCAGCACCGGCAAGATCCGGCTCGATGCGGACGAGATGGTGGCGATGCTGCTGGGCGGCGCGCGCTGGGCGGTCGAGCGCGGCTACGGCGCCGCCGACGACCTCGAGCGGATCGAGGAGCGCGGCTGCGCGGCCGGCGCCAAGCCCGAGCAC
>JADFMW010000168.1 GCA_022563655.1 Pseudomonadota bacterium | reverse complement strand
TATATAAGAAGCGTTTTTGCGCGCCGCAACCCTCGCGCCGCGGCGGCCGGCGCGAAACGTCGGCGGCGCCTGGCGTTCACGAGCCGGCGGGCCGGCGCTCAGGCCTCGGTGTCGACGCGCGGCCGGGACTCGGTCTTCGGGCTCTTGGCGACGGCGACCATGGCCGCGCGCAGCAGCCGGTCCTCCAGGACGTACCCCGCCTGCACGACCTCGACGACCGTGCCGGCCGGCGTATCGCCGTCCTCGACCTCGAACATCGCCTGGTGGTAGTTGTGGTCGAACTTCTCCCCCAGCGGATCGATGCGGCGGATACCGTGGCGCTCGAGGATCGAGAGCAGCTCGCGCTCGTTCATCTCGACCCCGGCGACGACGCTGGTGAGCCTTTCGTCCTGGCGTGCCTCGTCCGGTATGCTGTCGATCGCGCGGCGCAGGTTGTCGACCACCGGCAACAGGTCGCGCGCGAAGGCGGTGATGGCGTACTTGCTCACGTCCTCGCGCTCCTTGGCGGCGCGGCGCCGCACGTTCTCGGTCTCGGCCAGGGCGCGCAACAGGCGGCCCTTGAGGTCGTCGACCTCGGCCGTCAGCGCCGCGGCATCCACAGGCTCGGGCTCGGGCTCGGCGGCGGCCTCGGGCTCGGCCTCTGGCTCGGCCTCTGGCTCGGGCTCGGCGGCGGTCGGCTGGTCGGCGGCGGCCTCGGCCTCGGCGGCAGCCTCGGGCTCGGCGGCGCGCACCGCTTCGTCGGGCGCGGGTTTGGGCTTGGCCGCCTTCTTGGATGCGGGCGCGGGTTTCTTCTTGTGGGTCATGGCGAGGTTAAGATCGTTCGCAAGATCATCCCAACAGGCGGCCGACGACCTGCGCCGTGTAGTCGACCATGGGGATGATCCGGGCGTAGTTGAGATGGGTCGGGCCGATGACTCCGATGGCGCCGACGAAGCGGGCGTTGCTGCTTGACATCGGAGCGAGGATCATCGAGCAGCCGCTGAGGCCGAACAACTCGGATTCGGCGCCGATGAAGATCTTCACCCCTTCCGCCATCTGCGCCAGCTCGAGCAGGCGCATCATGTCCTTCTTGGTCTCCAACAGGTCGAACAGGTGGCGGATGCGCTCGAGGTCGCTCAGCGCGGTGACGTCCTTGAGCAAATTGGCCTGGCCGCGCACGATCAGCGTTCCGCCCTCGGAGCCACCGGCCCAGGTGGCGAGGCCAGCCTCGATCACCCGCTCGGTCAGCTCGTCGAGCTGCGCCGAATGCTCCTCGAGATCGCGCTGGATCAGCGCCCGCGCCTCTTCCAGGGTGCGCCCCGAGAGGCGCGCGTTGAGGTAGTTCGTCGCCTTGGTCAGCGTGGCCGGCGTCAACCCGGCAGGCGTCTCGATCACGCGGTTCTCGACGATGCCGGACTCCGAGACCAGAACGACCAGCGCGCGGCCGGGGGTGAGGGAGACGAATTCGACGTGCTTGAGCGCCGTCTCCGACTTCGGCGCCAGCACGAGCCCGGTGCAGCTCGAGAGCCCGGAAAGCAGGCCGGTCGCCTCGGAAAGCATCTCCTCGAAGCTGCGCTCGACGCCCTGGCACTGGCGGTCGATGGCGGCGCGTTCCTCGGGCGACAGGTTGCCGGCCTCGAGCAGCCCGTCGACGAACAGCCTAAGCCCGCTTTCGGTGGGGATGCGCCCGGCCGAGGAGTGCGGCGCGTAGAGCAGGCCGGTCTCCTCGAGGTCGGCCATGACGTTGCGGATCGTCGCCGGCGACAGCGCCGAGTTCAGCCGGCGTGACAAGGTGCGCGAGCCGATCGGCTCGCCGGTGTCGACGTAGGCCTCGACGATATGCCGAAAGATCTCGCGCGAACGCTCGCTGAGTTCCTGGATCATTACCACCGCCGGAAATCGCGTCTCCGCCGCCTGCGCCTGCAAGCGGTTGGCCTGCAAGCGGTTGGCCTGCGTGCGGTTGGAATGTAGTGAGCGGGTGCATCGGCGTCAACGGCGCGGCGCGGCGGGGCTTTACGGCGCCCACGATGCACGCTAGCCTCGCGGCGCTTCTCCCGCCACGCGACAGGAGCGCCATGCGCCCCACCGGACGCGCCGCCAACCAGATGCGCCCCGTGACTCTCGATCCCGGCGCCGCCAAGTACGCCGAGGGCTCGTGCCTGGTCCGGTTTGGCGACACGCACGTCGTGTGCACCGCGACCGTGGAGAACAAACCACCCCGGTTCCTGCGCGACACCGGCCGCGGTTGGGTGACCGCCGAGTACGGCATGCTCCCGCGCTCGACCCATACGCGCACCGACCGCGAGGCGGCGCGTGGCCGGCAATCGGGACGTACGCTCGAAATCCAGCGCCTCATTGGCCGCAGCCTGCGCGCGGTGACCGATCTCGAGGCCATGGGCGAGCGCCAGATCAGGCTCGACTGCGACGTGCTCCAGGCCGACGGAGGGACTCGCACGGCGGCGATTACCGGCGCCTGGGTGGCGCTGCGCTTGGCCTTCTCGCGGCTGATGGAGGAGGGCATTCTGCCGACGATGCCGCTCACCGACCAGGTCGCCGCGGTCTCCTGCGGCATCTATCGGGGCACGGCCATCTGCGACCTCGACTACGAAGAGGATTCGGCGGCGCAGGCTGACGCCAACTTCGTGCTCACCGCCAAGGGCGGCATCGTCGAGATCCAGTGCACCGCCGAGGACGCCCCCTTCAGCTACGACCGCTTCGCCGAGCTTCTGAAGCTGGCGCAGGACGCGGTTGTCGATCTGATCGCGCTGCAACGCCGCGCGGTGGGTCTCGAGACCTGAATCGATGGCGCGCCGGTTCGCCGGCGGCAGGTTGACCGTCGCCAGCCACAATTCGGGAAAGGTGCGCGAGATTCGCGAGCTGATGGCCCCGTTCGGCGTCGCGGTGGTGACGGCCTCCGACCTCGGCCTCGCCGAGCCCGACGAGACCGGTGCGAGCTTTGCCGCCAACGCCGAGATCAAGGCGCGCGGCGCGGCGCTCGCCACGCGTGGCCCGGCGCTGGCCGACGACTCCGGCCTCGTCGTGCCCGCGCTCGGCGGGGCGCCGGGCATCCATTCGGCGCGCTGGGCCGGGCCGGGCCGCGACTTCGCCGCCGCCATGCGCCGCCTCGAGGCCGAGCTGGCGGATCGCGAGGCCGAGCTGGCGGATGGCGCGGACCGGCGCGCCTACTTCGCCGCGGCGCTGGCGCTCGCCTGGCCCGACGGCCACTGCGAGACGTTCGAGGGCCGGGTGGACGGCGCCCTCGTCTTTCCACCGCGCGGCCAGCGCGGCTTCGGCTACGATCCCGTCTTCGTTCCCGACGGCCACGACGAGACCTTCGGCGAGATGGACCCGGCCGAGAAGCGCGCCATCAGCCACCGCGCCCGCGCCATGCGCAAGCTCCTCGCGGCGTGCTTCGACGGGAGTGCGGAGCGTTGAGCGCCGCCGGAAGGGCGCCGCCGGCGGGCGATGACGACACCGGCTTCGGGGTCTACATCCACTGGCCGTTCTGCCTCGCCAAGTGCCCGTACTGCGACTTCAACAGCCACGTGCGCGAGCGCGTCGACGAGCGCCGCTGGCTGGCCGCGCTGCAGAGCGAGATCGACCATTACGCCGCGCTGGCTCCGGGGCGTACCGTAACCAGCCTCTACTTCGGCGGCGGAACACCGTCGTTGATGGCGCCGGAGACCGTCGCCGCGGTGGTCGTGGCCCACCCCGAAGTACCCGAACCGACGCGCGAACTTCGTTTCGGGCCGCGCTTCGGCCTTGGCCTGGCGTTCCCCGAGGACGCCGGTGATACGAAATGCGTGACCAAGCAGCACGGCTCGGTCAACGTCTGCATTTCCGAGGACGACTGGCCGGTCGAGATCGAACCGGTCTTCCGGATCAGCAGCGTTATTTATCAGGGTTCCAAAATCATCGCGCGCTATGTCGACGGTCGCGCGACGCGGTATTTCGCCAATTTTCCGACCGGCGCCTACGATCGCGTCGTGGGCCACTTCAGGGGCGTCTACGGGCCGCCGCAGCTGCTCTGGGACCGCAAGGTGATGCTGTCTGATGGGCTAACCGTCGACAATCCGGTCACCGTCTGGCGCAAGACCTATCCGGCGACCGGCACGATCGTCTATCTCGAAGTGCGCCGTCACGACGACGTGCGCCGCGACTTCGCGGACGGTCGCATGGGCGTCGTCAGGCTCTATATCGACGGCACCGATTCGGTCTTCGCCGGCATGTCGACGGGCAATTTCCTGCTGTTGCGCTGAAAATTCGCTTTGCGCCCAGAGGGGCTCAGCCTGACCGGGTCCCGGGTCTCGACAAATTCTGTTTAATGCCGTAATATCAGGGCATTATCCAACGTCCGCTGGCATTTTGGGCGAGCCGGACGGGTTGTCGGGTCAAAGCCAGGGAACATCTGGAAAAAATGCGATTCCATCATCCATATGGGTGATGACGCCGTTGGGCGCGTATTAGATAATGCAAACAATTCCAAGACCGAACTATGCGCGGTCCACGTGTTTCAGACCGCGAGGTCGTAAGGAATATCAACCGAGGGGTCGGCGGCAGGCGCCGGTCACTCAAGCAAGGGATAAAGAAAGATGGCTCTTCTTACTGTTCGCATCACGAGCGAGGACGGCACCGTTCGGGAACTCAAGCTCGAGCCCGGCACCGAGATTGAAGTCGCCGAGGGCGACAAGGTCGAGATCCTCGACAGCGAAGGCCGACCCATCGAAATTCTCGCCGATGGCGACAACGTCATCGTCACGATTGTGGCTGAACAGCAGCAGACCGTGATCATCGACGGCATCGTGCGCGGCGGCGGCGAGGAAGAGGAAGAGTTCATCTTCGAGAACCTCGCGCTCTATATCGAAGACGAGACCGGCAGCTCGATCGCCTATTTTGACCCGGACACCGAAGAGGTCTTTCTGCCGTCTATCATCGCGTGTCGATGGCATAACTACGTGATGACCGAAAGAAAGAGTCCGGTCGCACTCGGCCGGATGCTCAAGCAGCGAATTGACGAGGGACAATTGAAGCGATTGCGAGTCGAACCTTCCCGATCCTGGGGCCGCGGTTTTGTGTGGGTTCCCGAGGCGATCGAGCCGGGTTCAGTCGTCCGCCGAGACATCGAAAAGGCCATCGCGAATACCCTAAAAATGGATGCCGAGCGGTAGGACGCTTAGGACGGATAGGACGGATGCGCCCTTATGTAGTTTAAGGACACATGGCCCCCGCCCTACACTCCTGTAAAAACCCCTTAGATGAGAAAAGGAATCATCCGTCCTATCCGTCCTATCCGGCAGGAAACGCTTCATTGTGGGCAAGATGGGAATACCAGTAAAAGATAAGGCGGCGGAAGTTGAAAAACTCCGGGTTGAGCGCGACTCGTTGGTGAAGCAACGAGATCGGCTTCGGCGCGAAGCATCAGAGTTGAACAAACAGATTTTTCGGCTCAATTTTCGGGAGGAGGAAATCTTGTCGCGGGGGTAGAGCGAATTGACTGTTTCTCTCGGGAAATAGTGCGGTTTTGGTGAGAGATCGAAGCTATCCAAGGCGTTGCCGATACATAGCCTTTCACTGTTTTGCGAAATCGAGTGTGGAATAGCTTGTGAAAGCTGATTCGATGGGTGTTAGTTGGCTAAGAAACGAAGTGGTTTGGTTGATTCATTCCCCGAGAGTGGTTTTCCACCCGAAAATTCCACTGCCCCCGATGGGTTCTCATAATCATAACCGGCAAAACGAGTTAGATATCCCAGGCGAGCAAAATATCCCAATTTACCGTGCCGCGCGTTTTCAGTGTTTGCCCGCTGGCCGCAGAT
>JADFMW010000167.1 GCA_022563655.1 Pseudomonadota bacterium | reverse complement strand
AATTCAGTCAAAAAAGCCTCGCAGGTAAAGCCAAAGAACGTCCCGATTTGGTCAGACAAGCACTTAATAAAGCTAAGTCAATTGGCTTGCTTGAGACTTTTCGGCAGGTCATGGAACGCCTAGATTCCCCGATGCCACGTGGATACAGCAGTGCTGGCGTGGCTGAAGAGGCACATTCAAGCGTGACGAATATCAATGCTGGTGATAGGGTCGCATGCGCCGGAAGCGGATATGCGAACCACGCCGAGTGTATTTTTGTGCCGAAAAATCTTTGCGTCAAAGTCCCTGACGAAGTCGATTTGGAGAGTGCTTCATTCGTAACACTCGGTGCAATTGCAATGCAAGGGGTCCGACAAGCTGCGTTGACGCTCGGCGAAAATGTCGCCGTGATTGGGTTGGGATTGGTTGGTCAACTTGCCGCACAACTGGTCAAAGCCAGTGGTTGTAAAGTGCTCGGGATCGAACTTGACCCACAGAAAATCGCAGTCGCAGAACAGCGCCCAACCGGCATGGCCGGCCAAATGAGGCACCAGGAACCGGGTATAAGTGAACTCGGTCGAGGCCAGTGGATCGGGCGGCCTGTGGCACAAGCCGCGGGCGCTGAGCTCGTCCTGCTTCAAGGGCGTGACCGAAATCGGCACCGTGGCGCGCTCGAGAAGCGAATGGCGGCACGCTTGATACGCGATATCCTCGCGGCTATCCCAGCCGACATACACCGGAAACGGCTTCGCGCTCATCGATCGCACGTCACTCCAGTCCCTGCCCCAGGATCGCGGTCTCACCCGGACCGGGACCGCCCAACCGCCAATCCCTAATCGCCGTTCGATCGCCGAGTCAGTCCCTCGTGCGCCTGGCGTAGCGCGTCGAGGTACGGCTCGTAATGTTTCCAGTGGCCGATCTCGTCGGTCGTGAACGTGCTCGTGACCGCCGCGGGGTCGTGGTCAAGGCCGCAGAACTCGTAGATCCGGGCGCCCACGTCGGCGGGATTTCGCACCAGGTCCTCGTAACGCACGCTGAGCATCCGGTCTCCGTACAGCCGCCGCCAATGCGCCATCAGGTCACGGTGAGCGGTAAAAAAAGAGGCAAGATGACGTGGGTCATATGAATAGAAGTGGCCGTTGGCATATCGATAAAAATATACAAACAAACAATTATCCAGTGGATCGCGATGGGTGTATATAATTTTTGCTGTCGGGAGGGCCTGGAGGATCATGCCGACAAATCGGTAATTAGCGGGCATCGTGTCGATAATCAACTTGCAATCTGGTGAGTCGATTCGAATATTCTCAGTGTATATATTTCCGACCTCTCTCAAATTATCCTCGGACAAGAACGCCATGAGGTCTGGAAATAAGTCGGTAATCGCGTTCCGTTCGATAACCGTCGCCACGGCGTTGGTCCATTCGTGACTCTCGCCGGCGCCGTAGGCGTCTACGTGTTGGGACAACAGCGCTTCGACCAAGGTCTTTCCCGACCGTGACATCCCGATCACGAAGATCGGCACGGGCGCCGCCTCGCCCGAAGTCGCGCCCTTGGGGTCTTGCCGTCCCCGAAAGGTATCCTTGATCGCCATGATTTCTTTCTCGTTTCGAGACGGATCGAAGTTGACCCGCTTGGCCGTTCCCTCGTTCGCCCTCGAGTGATACGAGAAGGCATCGGCGTAGCGCCCGATTTGGTCGTGGGCCTTGCCGAGGGCGAACAGAACGGTGTCCCTTTGTTTCTCGGTAATATCCTCGATCTCCAATAACCCCTTGAGCGTTTCGATCAGGGGATCGCCGGGGACGAAGCGGTGATCCATGGCGTGATTGAAGTGCGCGCCCAGGTGGTTTGGACTGATCTCGAGCGCGCGCCGGTAACTGTCGAGGGCCTCCTCTATCTTGCCTTGGCGCGCGAGCACGATGCCGAGGTTGACGTGCGCGTCAACGTACCTGGGCTTGAGCTCGATGGCCTTGCGGTGGGCGGCGACGCCATCGTCGAGCCTGCCCAGAGACTTGAACGCGACGCCGAGGTTCGTGTGCGCGTCGGGGTAGTCGGGCTTGAGCGCGAGCGCCCTCTGGTACGAGGCGACGGCAGCGCGGTCCTTGCGCTGGTTTCTCAGCACGTTGCCCAGGTTGTTGTGCGCCTCGGCATAGGTGGGCTCGAGCGCGATGGCCTTGCGAAAAGAGGCGGCGGATTCCGCATGCTTGTCCTGCTTCTGCAGCACGAAACCGAGGTTGTTGTGCGCTCCCGCCAGGTTGGGGTCGAGGGCGACGGCCTTTTGGCACGCGGCGAGGGCCTCGTCGAACTTTTCCTGGCCGCACAGCAGGGTGCCGAGGTTGCTGTGCGTCTGCGCGAACGTGGGGTTGAGGGCGATCGCCTTTTGATATACGGCGATGGCTTCCTCGTACTCGCCCTGATCCACGAACACGTTGCCGAGGTTGTTGAGCGCCTCGGCGTAGTCGGGCTTGAGCGCGACCGCCTTGCCGATGAGGTCGGCGGCGTCCTTTTTCCTGCCCACCTGATGCATGACGAAGCCGAGGAGATGCAACGCCTCGTGATTGCTGGGCTGCAGCTCGAGAATCTTGTTGTATACGGCCTCGGCCTCACGAAGGTTGCCCGCGTGATGGTGCTTCAGGGCGGCATCCAGCGCCGCCGTGACCGTCTCGTTGCTGAGCGGCGGCTCGGATGCCGGTGACGCGGCCTCGCCGCCCTGGGGGTTCGCCTGCTGGTTTGGTTGCTTCCGCTCCATCGGTTCCACCTAGCGAAGAAGTGCGGCCATACTATCCGTTCCGCCCCCGATTTGCCAGCAGCGGCAAGGAAACGGACGCTCGTTTATCTCGCCCGCGGCGCATCCCCGGGGCCGCCTTGCCCCGGTCGGGCGCTACGCCCGGGCCAGGCGCCGGCGAGGTCGCCCGCTACACGGCGTATTGTCTGAAATCGAGGTCCTTGAGGACCTTGGCCTGTCCGTACTGCTTGCCCGGGATATTGGTCCAGACCAGGCTTTCCGGGCACTCGTAGAGCTGGTCGCAGTCCTTGCAATACGGGACCTCGTCGAACCGCTTCTCGTGGTGCAGGCGGCGCAGCTCCTCGTATCGTTCGCCCTTGATCACCTCTTCGATGGTCTGGCTGTCGAGGTGACCGAGAACGGCCTCGCTGTCCCTGCCGAGAGTGAAACAGCACGCAACCACGGCCCCGTGTTGGCCGTTGAGCCCGCCGGCCCGGACATAGAGGTAGGGCGCGTGCGGCCGGCCGCAGCTGCGCGTTTCGCTCGCGCGGCGGCCGTAGGGGATGTCGCCATAGGTGCCGGCCCAGTTGTGCATCATCCAGATTTCGCCCGGTGCGCCGGTATAGTCGATCCAGTTCCTGCGGTACTGCTCGACCTCGTGCTCGCGCCGTTTGATGTCAAGGATGAGATGGTAAAGGCCGAGCGCGGACCGGCCTCCGAGCCGATCGTTCAGGGTGATGAAATCCCTGACGTGGCCGCGCACGCGATCGAAGGCGTCCATGCTCATCCACGTCTTGTACGTCTCCCGGTCGTAGCCGACGGCGGAAAGGCGCAGATCGTCGATCCCGGCTCGGATGAGCGATTCGCTCATCTCGGCGTCGAGCCGGTAACCGTTGGTCAGGCTGATGCACCTGAGGCCTTTTTGCTTTACGTAGGCGACGTAACGCGACATGTCCCGGTTCAGCGTCGGCTCGCCCGAGCCTTGCAGGCTGACCACCTCGAGGCCGTATCCGGCGCCGTCGTCGACAATTTTCCTGAAGACGTCGAAGGGCAGCTTCTTCAGGAATTCCTTCTCCCGGCCGCCGGACTGGGGACACATGGGGCACTTAAAGTTGCACCCTCCGTTGATCTCCAGCGCTATTTGCCGGATGTGGATGTCAGTCTTGAGCGGCATTCGCGTATTTCCTCCGACCGCGCATAATGCTCCCGGCTCGCCCGCCGCTCCCGCGGCGGTTTGAGAATCATCCGCCCCTGTCGCGTCGGGGCAGGCCGCTCAAGATCGGCCGCGCGCAGCCTAACCCGCACATGGCGCTACCGCAACCGCGCGCCCTCGGCGAGCCAGCCTCGGAGCGCTCGAGGTGCCGAGGGCGCTCGGACCCCGGTCGCCCGCCGGCGCTCTGGCTCCATCGATCGCTAGCCCGCCGGCCAGGCGGCGGCGAGGTCGCGCGCGAGGACCGCAAACGCCCGATCCCAGTCGCCGTCGGCCGTCTGCCGGTAGAGCGGCGTTCCCGGAAACCACGGAGATTCCTCGCCCGCCGCCATCCAGCGGAACTCCGGCGGGTTGGGGATCAGCACGCGCGAGGCGCGTCCCCGCGCGGCGCGGAGCTGAACGTTGAGGTTGCTGACGCAGACATAGTCGTCCAAGAGATCGACCAGCGCCAGCATGCCCTCGAGGTCGTCGTTGAGCGCCGTGAGGTCGTGGGCGTCGCGGCCGAGCGCTCCGGCGAAGGCCTCGATCTCGCCCGCGGCCGGGTTGCGCTGCACCGCGACCACGGTTCCGCCGGCCGGCCGCAGCCCCGCCGCGAGACGCTCCAGCGGCGCGATCTTCGACAGCCGGCCAGTCTCCTGGGTGCCGGCGCGCCAAGTGACGCCGATATACGGTGGCGGGCCGAGGCTGCTCAGCCGGGCGCGTATCTCCGCCAGCCGCTCGGGCAGAACCGAAAGCTCGGTCGAGGGCGGGATGTCGCGTTCTTCATTCATGCCTAGCAGATACGGCAAGTCTCCTACCGAGAGCACGAGATCGAACGTCCCTGGGCCCTCCTCCGGACCGGCAAGCCGGGCGATGAACGGCAACCGCCCCACCATGGCGGCGATTCTGGGGTCGGCTAGGTAGGAGATCGTCGCGCCGCGGGCCTCGAGCCGGGGCGCGAAGCGCAGCAGGAAGATCTCGTCGCCCAGGCCCTGGTCCTTGACCACGAGCACGCGCTTGCCGGCAAGCTCCGGCCCCAGGGGCTCCCTGTGGACCTCGGGGCCCGCGCGCTTCATGCTCCGGCGCGCCATGTAGTCGCGCCAGCCCGCGGCGAAGTTGCCGCGCAAGAGATGAACCACGGCGCGGCCGAACCTCGCCTCGGCGTAATCGGGATCGACGGCGAGCGCGCGGTCATAGGCGGCAATCGCCTCGTCGAGCTTGCCCTGCTCCTTGAGCGCGTTGCCGAGGTTGTTGTGCGCCTCTGCATAGTCGGGCTTGAGCGCGATCGCCTTTCGCTGCGCGGCGACGGCCTCGGCCAGCTTTCTCTGTTCCTTGAGCGCGTTGCCAAGGTTCGTATGCGCCTCGGCGAAGTTGCGCTTCAGCGCGATGGCCTTTCGACAAGCCGCGACGGCCTCGTCGAAGCGGCCCAGGTCCTTGAGCGCACTGCCGAGGTTGTTGTGGGCTTCCGCCAGCTTGGGATTGATGGCGATGGCTCTTCGGCACGAGGAAGCGGCGTCGGCGAACTTCTCCTGCTTCTGCAGCACGATGCCGAGGTTGTTGTGCGCTTGCGCCAGATCGGGCTTGAGCGCGATGGCCTTCTCGAGCGCGGCGGCGGCTTCGTCGAACTCGCCCAGCTCGGACAGCGTCGTGCCCAGGTTGCAGTGCGCTTCCGCGTAGCCGGGCTTGACGGCGACGGTCATGCGATAGGCGGCGGCGGCCTCGCCAAGCCGGCCCATCTCGGCGAGCACGTTGCCGAGACCGTTGTGCGCCTCGGCGTAGTCGGGCCTGAGCGCGACGGCCTTGCCGATGAGCTCGACGGCCGCCTCCTTCCGGCCCATCCGGTGCATGACGACGCCGAGGAGATGCAGCGCCGCGTGATGGTCCGGCCGAGCCTCGAGAACCTCTCGGCACAACGCCTCGGACCGCTGAAGCTGGCCCGCGTGCAGGTGTCGGACGGCGGCGGGCAGCGCCGCCG
>JADFMW010000166.1 GCA_022563655.1 Pseudomonadota bacterium | reverse complement strand
GCGGCACCACCGGCGCGAGCTTGAAAAGCGCCAGCGGGCCGACGTAGAGGGTTCCGTTCTGCGCCGTCACCGGCACCGTCAGCACCAACCTGCCGTTCGGTCCGGGCTTGGCCAGCAGGCCGAGCGCCGTCTTGGCGAACGCCGCGGCGCGCGCCTTGAGGGCGCCGGCGGCGGCGAGCGCATCGAGGACTTCGGCGTAGCCTTCGATATCGGCGATCAGCGCGGCGAGCGGGCGCATCTTGGCGTCGAGGGCGAGGGTGCCGCGCGCGTCCACCGAGAGATCGCTCCAGCGCAGGACGAGGCGCTCCAGATCGACCCTGCCGCCGGCCGCGCTCCAGGCCGCCAGGGCGCCGGCGATCGGGCCCGCGGACAGCCCGCCGACGACGGTACCGTCGGCGGCGAGGCGCGCGATCTCGCGCCCCAGGAGCACGTCGACGCGCGGCGGCAGCGTCAGGCTTTCGATCTCGACGGTGAAGGGAATGGTGGCATCGGCGGCGCGGCGGCCGCGGGCATCGAGGCGCGCCAGCAGGGTCTCCCCCTCGGGCGTCGCGAACGCCAGGCCGGCGGCCTCGACGGCCACCCGGTCGAGCCGGCCCGCGGCGAACTCGAGCAGCACGACGCCCCGTTCGACCGCCGCCGTGACGACGCTCTCGCCGCCGGCGGCGCGCCGCGAGATCAGGCGTTGCTCGGCGGGCAGCGTGACCCAGATCCGGTCGAACGACCACGGGCGCGCCGCAAAGCGCAGGCGCTCGGCGGTCCACGTCCAGGAGCGCGGATTCTCGATGCTCGGCGCGTCGATCTCGGCGCGCAGGCGGAAGGGAAAGCCGGAGACCTCCAGCCCCTCGTGCTCCACGGTGTAGCCCTCGGCGCGGCGCGCCTCGACCCAGGCGGCAACGCCGTCGCGCAACCAGCCGGCGGCAACGAACCAGTACGCGGTGTAGCCCGCGACGCCGACGAGCGCGGCGACGGCGGCGGCGATAGCGATGGTTCGTGGGCGCATCGGGCAGGGGCGGGTTGCCGGGGCGGGGCGCGCCGTTATAGACCGCATCCCGGGGGCGGTCGAGGGCCGGCTGGCGCTTGCGCCGGGGCGAGGCGCGCGCTAACTATCGGCCTCCGCGCGCGGCGGCGTCCCGGATCGAGCTCGCAACGGTGATGGACAAGCGCATCGAGCAGCAGAGCCACCCCGGCGCCGAGCCGGCGCCCGGCGACATCTGGGTGTTCGGTTACGGCTCGCTGATGTGGCGTCCCGGCTTTCCCTATCGTGTCGTCGAGCCGGCGCTGCTGCGCGGCTACCACCGCGCGTTTTGCGTGTACTCGGTGCGCTACCGGGGCACGCCCGAGCGCCCCGGACTGGTGGTGGGCCTCGACCGCGGCGGCTCGTGCCGCGCCCGCGCCTTTTGCGTCGCCGCAGCCGACGCCGATGCGGTGTGCGATTATCTCGATGCCCGCGAGCTGGTCACGGGCGTCTATCACCGCCGCCTGGTGCCGGTCGAGCTGCCCGGCCGCCGGGTCATGGCCCACGCCTACGTCGCCGACCGCGCCCACCGTCAGTACGCCGGCAAGCTCTCGCTCTCCGAGGCGGCCGAGGTGATCGTCGCGGGCCGCGGCGCCGAAGGCGACAACCGCATCTACCTCGAGAACACCGTCGCCCAGCTCGACGACCTCGGGCTCAACGACGGCCCGCTGCACGCGCTGTTGCGCCTGGTGCGCGAGCGACGGGTCGAATGAACCTCGGCTGTTCGCGCCCGATTGGCGGGGCCGGACGATCGGGAGATGATGATTGTTAACCGTGCCGCCCTGCGTATAAGATCGCTCGGGCATATCGGCTATAGGATCGCTCGGGCCGCCGGAGGTGGCCGGTCATGCACGCCCCGGTCAGGCACGCCGCGGTCAGGCACGCCGCAGGCGGCGATGAGCGCGAAAGACCGCCGAAGACGCCGAAGCGTTCGAGGAAAATTTACATGCTTAAATATCTGACGATCCCGGTTTTGGTCTTTACATCGTTTTTACTTGTTGGGTGTGTTACCTACAAAGCATATAATGACTGTGACGCGGCCGTGGACCGCAGCCTCGATCGGCTCGAAATCAGCAGGGGCGACATTAAAAAGATATCCTTCATGACGCAAATTCAAACCACGGGCAAGGATGGCGACACGAAAGAGAGGGGCGTTGACGCCTGGGTGCGATTGCATTCCTGTAGGGGTTATCTGGTCATCGATATGGATAATACTTGCCGCGTAAGGCAGGTCTACACGCGCGGCAAGTGCGACATCCCCGGCGTGAAACATTTTTGGTAGGTCCCCGGCCCCCGCGGTTGGATTGCGTGGCAGACGGGGCAATCGTATACTTGACGCAAGTGAGTCCCAGTCATATCTCGCGAGCGACAGGCCGATGACGGAATTGGGATCACGCTCGCGATGGTCGTGGCGGGCGTGAAGCGTATGCGTCAATCTCGCGACGAATACGAGCAATCGTCGGGGGATTTTTTGGTTGTTCTAGAGATTTTGGAAACGGCTCTTTGCGCCCGGAGAGGCGGAAATAGAAGTTCTCTAACGAAACGGTCAAAGCAAAAAATTCTAGCCGATGCCTTGCGATGTCTCTAAGGCATATCGCACTAGGGTATTTCTGGTGCCTCGTTGACAGCTTGGTGCCCAGCGGCTCTCTTCGGGGTAAAAGCATGTAGCGTCGCCCGGCCCTGTTGTCTGGATCACCGAGCATCCAGTAGTGAGCTAGGCGATTTCTGGCTTTGGATTGGTTGCCCATCCGGTCTACTAGAGCGGTCCAATCCGCCATGTGCTTGGTCTTGCCGAAGCGGGCGGCAACGACACTATCGGCGAACTGAACCTTGGTTCGAAAGTTTTCGATGGCAAAAAATCCGGTTGGGAGGGTTGCGTAGTCATCCTTGTTGAAGCAGGCCAAGGCAATCCACATGAGAGCGTGTTCCACATGTGCCCATTGCGTAATGGCGCGTCCTAGCTCAGAATAGAAGGCTATCTGCTCTTCGTTGATGTCCATGGATAAACCCACACGAAAGCCGATGAGTCAGGAGCAGCGCCGCGACGAGACGCTAAGGCGGATGCTGAACACGCCGCCGCAGCCACGTCAGCCGGCCAAGCCTAAGCCAAAACGGAAGAACCAGAAAACCCCGGACAAGTGAGCCGGCGTTTTGGTTGCTAGCCGATTGGATCGTAGTCTGAAATAGCGTGCGTCGCCATCGGCGGGTCTCGGCCAACCCCAAAATGAAATTCGGTCTTGCACGCGGGACAGTCGTAGACGTCTTGGCTGAATGCGTTCCGGAGGCGGAATTGAAGGATTGACCTATGACCCTGTTGATAGCAATGGGCACATATGCGATGCGCGGGTTCTCCGTTGCTTTCTCCTTCTTTAAGAATGTAAGCGAATGTTTCGCCTCCGAAATCGTGCAGTTTATAGCGCTGCTTATCTGCGTCCCATGCTTCAAACTCAGCCATGCGTGCTTTAAGGTTGCGCACTTCCTCGGCCAGCGCCGATTCGCGCGCTTGGGCAGCGGATGCGCCTTGTTGGGCGTCCATAATTTGAGCCTGCAATTCGATTACCGCATTCCCAAATTTGACTGTGTCGCGGATATCTATCAGTCCCTTCGCTGTCTCGCCCGCAGACTTGAGCGGGTCCATGATCGCGCTTAGCCAGTTATTCATCGGATCGGTTCCTTGAGTAGCCTCGAACCAACAAGCGCAGGATAACCTGTTTCGCGTTGAGTCGCCTATGCGCGCGCTTCCCCAAGATTAGTCCGCCGATAGGTGAGGCGCTTGCCCTGAATGCCCTTTGCATGCCGCACGGGGCGTTTGATTGAGCAAGATCGGCGCTCACCCTCACGCACATTTGCTGTACCCGCACGAGGTGCAGACGTCGCAGCCCTCCTGGTGGATGAGGGCGGGCAGGCTGCACTTCGGGCAGGTGCGGAAGCGTGACCGCGTCTCGTCGCCCGCCGCCTTGCGCAGGGCCTCGGCCGCCGGCGCCGCGGCCGAGGGCGCCGGCATGAAGCCGATGTCGATCAGGTGGCGCTCGATGACCTCGCCGATGGCGGCGATGATCGAGGGCGTGTACCTGCCGCCGACCCAGTGGCCGCCGCGCGGGTCGAACACCGCCTTGAGCTCGTCGACCACGAACGAGACGTCGCCGCCGCGCCGGAACACCGCGCTGATCATGCGCGTCAGCGCCACGGTCCAGGCGTAGTGCTCCATGCTCTTGGAGTTGATGAACACCTCGAACGGCCGCCTGCGGCCGTCCTTGATGATGTCGTTGAGCGTGATGTACATGGCGTGCTCGCTCTCGGGCCAGCGCACCTTGTAGGTCGAGCCGGGTAGCGACTCGGGCCGGCTCAGCGGCTTGGTCATGTAGACCACGCCGCCGGCCTCGAAGTGGTCCTTGGGCCTCCTCGGCGCCTTCAGCGGCAGCTCCGCCTGCTGCTCCTGGGCCTCGTCCTTGGGCCCGGCCTCGAGGACGGCGCCGGTCACCGCGTTGGGCCGGTAGATGGTGCAGCCCTTGCAGCCGAGCTCGTAGGCCACAAGGTAGACGTCCTTGAAGTCCTCGAAGGAGATGTCCTCGGGGCAGTTGATGGTCTTCGAGATCGAGCTGTCGACGTAGCGCTGCACCGCCGCCTGGATGTTGACGTGGTCGAGCGGCGCCAGCGCCTCGACGTCGACGAAGTGATCGGGCAGCGGCGCCGTCTCGCCCTTGAGCCGGCGGAATAGGCGAAAGGCGTAGTCGCTCACCCGCTCCGAACGCTGGCTGCCGTCGGGCATCAGCACGTTGCGCGTGTAGTCGTGGCTGAACACCGGCTCGAGGCCCGACGAGACGTTGTCGGCCAGGAGCGAGATGGTTCCGGTCGGCGCCACCGAGGTCAGCAGCGCGTTGCGCACGCCGTTCTTCGCGATCGCGGCGCGCACGTCGTCGTCGAACTCGCGCACCGTCTCGCCGGCGAGGTAGGCGGCGGCGTCGTATAGCGGGAACGGTCCCTTCTCGGCCGCGATCTCGCTCGAGGCCAAGTATGCGGTGCGCTGCAGCCGGTGCATCCACTCGGCGACGAGATCGAGCGAGCGCTTGCTGCCGTAGCGCGCGCCGCACAGCATCAAGGCGTTGGCCAGGCCGGTGACGCCGAGGCCGAGGCGCCGCTTGGCGCGCGCCTCGCGCGCCTGCGCCGGCAACGGGAAGTTGGACACGTCGATGGCGTTATCGAGCATCCGCACGGCCACGGGCACCAGCTCGTCGAGCGCGTCGAGGTCGAGCCGCGCGTCGTCCTCGAACGGCGATTCGACCAGGCGCGCCAGGTTGATCGAGCCCAGCAGGCAGGCGCCGTACGGCGGCAGCGGCTGCTCGCCGCAGGGATTGGTGGCGTGGATGGTCTCGGTGTAGGCCAGGTTGTTGCGCCGGTTGATGCGGTCGATGAAGATCACGCCGGGCTCGGCGTAGGCGTAGGTCGCGCGCGTGATCTTGTCCCACAGCTCGCGCGCCGAGACGCTGTTGTAGGAGACGCCGCCGAAGGTCAGCTCCCACGCCCGGTCCTGCTTCACCGCCGCCATGAAGGCGTCGGTCACCAGCACCGACAGGTTGAACATGCGCAGCCGGCCGGGCTCGCGCTTGGCCTCGATGAACGCCTCGATGTCGGGGTGGTCGCAGCGCATCGTCGCCATCATCGCGCCGCGGCGGTAGCCGGCGCTCATGATGGTGCGGCACATGGCGTCCCACACGTCCATGAAGCTGAGCGGCCCCGAGGCGTCGGCGCCGACGCCGCGGACCGGCGCGCCCATCGGCCGCAGGGTCGAGAAGTCATAGCCGATGCCGCCGCCCTGCTGCATGGTGAGCGCCGCTTCCTTGAGGTGCTCGAAGA
>JADFMW010000165.1 GCA_022563655.1 Pseudomonadota bacterium | reverse complement strand
TGGAGTTCCCCTCAATCCAAGGCGTGCCGGCCTCGCCGGCGCCGCGCGTGTGCTGGCAACATCGAGGGGCGCGTAGCTCAGCGGGAGAGCACCGTCTTCACACGGCGGGGGTCGCTGGTTCAATCCCAGCCGCGCCCACCATTCCTCTCGGTTTGCCACTCGATCGAGCGCCGAAGACCCGACCATCGCAGTTTGCCAGTTTCACGTGTAATCGGTCTTAGGCTGATATAGTGTTGAGAGTAGGGGCGACCCTCCGTCCCCATTTCGTCTTGTCAACGGCATTTTTCGATCGAGGAGGTGGGATGCGATTTCTCGACTTTGAAGCAGGGCAGGTCGACAAGTCGTTCAAGACCATCGCCTTGACCCACGCGGGCTTCCTCGTCGGTCTCAGCGGGTACGCCGCGTCCCTGAGGGGCACCAACGACGCCTCGTCCATCCCGTGGATCGCATTTTCCATGTTGCCCTTCGTATTTGGCTTGGTGGAGGTCGCCCGCGCTCGGATGGCATTGATTAAAAGCCTGCGCGATGCGGCGCGGCGAATTCTCAAGGACGATAAAAAAAACTCTACTGGGGAAACGCCGGATGCAGACGAGCAGCAAGGTCTAAGGCGCCTCGAAGCCTCGGAGGTTTGGGCCGCCGCGTTCCCCGACTCTTTTAAAATTCTGGACCTGCAATGGGCCGGGAGGTTCATCTTTATCGGCTTCGCAGTCGTGTTCATCGTGGCTGTGGGGGAACCAATATTCAAGCTGTTTTTCTGACGGGAGATGGCTTGAAATTGGGGACAGTATACAATTTTAGCGTCGGCCGAGATCGCCAAAAACTATCTACTGTCCCCAGTTAAATGAGCGCAGAACTCAACGCCGATTTCTCGCGGCTGGCGATCGTCCATACCGCCGCCATGGAATGGCAGGCGAGCCCGAGCCCGAGCGTGTGGCGCAAGCGGCTCGAGCTCGTTGGCGGCGCCGAGTCGGGCCGGGTCACTTCGGTGGTGCGCTACGACCCGAACAGCGCGTTCCCGAGCCATCCTCACCCCGACGGCGAGGAAATCCTGGTGCTCGAGGGCGTCTTCTCCGACGTGCATGGCGATTACCCGGCCGGGACATACCTCTTGAACCCGGAGGGGTTCAGCCACGGCCCGTTCTCCGAGCACGGCTGCATCCTGTTCGTCAAGCTGCGGCAATATCCTGGCGCCGGCCGCACCCAGCTCGTCATCCACACCAGCAAGTGCGCGTGGCAGCCGCGCGATACGCCCGGCGTCACGGCGATCGCTCTCTATGCCGAGGCGGGCCATCCGGAGGTCATGCGTCTGGTCCGCTTGGCCCCGGGCGCCAGCGTCGCGGATCATGGCCATCCGGGGGGCGAGGAAGTCTTCGTGCTCGCCGGCGGCATCGAGGACGAGCATGGCGCATACCAGGCCGGCAGCTGGGTCCGCTACCCGGCCGGCAGCCGCCACGCGCTGCACTCCGAGAACGGCTGCACCCTTTATCTCAAGACCGGCCACCTGGCCGGGTGACGCCGCCGCCGGCGCGCCGCCCGGCTTTCGTCCGCCCCGACCATATTCCGTGCTCATTACCGCCCGGTCGGCAAGCCCCGCCGCGGCCGCGCGCGCAAGTCTGCTTGAGCCACATTCGAACGCCTCGACGTGAAGGTCGAGTAGGCCGGCCGGTCGCCGTGGGACGCTAGCGACCCGGCCGCGGGCGGCTCCGTCGCTTGGGCGGAGGCAGCGTCAGCACGTGCTCGATGGATTTTAGGGCCCACGAGGTCAGTTGCCCCTCGTCTTCGTGAATTTCCGGTGGAACGACCACGTACTGCTTCTTGACCGGGGCGCTCGGAAAGTACCGGAGCGGCTGGGCGCCGAATTCAATGAGCTCGGTCCGGTGGTGCAGAGGCAGCTTCATCGCCAGGCCGGCTGGGGTCAGCGAGATGCAGATGCGCCCGTCGGCAAAGGCCGCGGCGCCGCCGAAGAAATGCCGGATCTCGAGCGTGATGCCAGGGGCCAGCTCCTCTGTCACCTGTCGCAACAGGGATTGCAGTTTGTCCAAATAGCCCCCGGCCATCGGAAAGCCCCCTCGCCGTCGGACCTAAGCGCCCCACTCGGCGCGCACGGCGGCGTCGCTCTCGCCTTCGAGGCTCCGCGCGCGGAGGCGCGCGAACGCGGCGGGCGCGAGGAGCCGCGACAAGGCCCACACCGCCATCGCCCGCACCAGCGGCGAGTCGTCGCCGAGACGTTCGCGGGCGGCGGGCGCGAGCGAACGGGCGCCCGAGTTGCCGAGCGCGATCAGCACGTTGCGCACGAAGCGGTCGCGCCCGAGGCGCTTGATCGTCGAGCCGGCGAAGATGCGGCGGAAGCCGGCGTCGTCGAGGCCCGCGAGGTCGGCGAGCCGGGGCGCGGTTAGCTCGGCGCGCGGCAGGAAGGCGTATTCGCGGGTCTGCCGCGCGAACTTGTTCCACGGACAGACGGCGAGGCAATCGTCGCAGCCGTAGACGCGGTTGCCCATGGCCGCGCGGAACTCGCGCGCGATATGGCCCTTGTGCTCGATCGTCAGATAGGAGATGCAGCGCCGCGCGTCGAGCCGGTAGGGCGCCGGGAAGGCGTCCGTCGGGCAGACGTCGAGGCAGGCGTGGCACGAGCCGCAGTGGTCGCTCTCGGGCTCGTCGGGCGCCAGCGCGAGCGTGGTGAACACCTCGCCCAGGAACAGCCACGAGCCGTGGGCGCGCGACACCAGGTTGGTGTGCTTGCCCTGCCAACCGATGCCGGCGCGCATCGAGATCGGTTTCTCCATCACCGGCGCGGTGTCGACGAAAACCTTGACCTGGGCGCCGTAGCGCTGGTGGATGAACCCGGCGAGCCGCTTGAGCCGGCGCTTCAGCGCCTTGTGGTAATCGGCGCCCTGGGCGTAGACCGAGATTGCGCCGCGCTCGGGCCGGCGCGTCGCAGCGAGCGGATCGCCGCCGGGACCGTAGCTCAGCCCCAGGGCAACGATCGTCTTGACCTCGGGCCACAGCGCGCGCGGATCGCCGCGGCGCTCGGCGGTGCGCGCGAGCCAATCCATCTCGCCGTGCAGTCCGGCGGCGATGAACCCGCGCAGCCCGGCGGCCACATCGCGCGATTGATCGGCGCCGGCGAAGCCGACGGCCTCGAACCCCAGCGCGCGGGCGAAGGCCGCGATCTCGGCCTTGGCCGCGGCTGGCGCCGGCGCCTCGATAATTTTGGCTGCGGTCTGCGTCACGGCGCTACGGGGATCGAGCCGGACAAGCCCGCGACCCGTCTCCCCCCATTACGGCACTCGAGACGGGCGCCATCATGGTCCCGAGGCATATCCGGCGCGGCCCCTTCATTCGAACTCGATGATCAGCTGGTCGGCGCTCAGGCTGTCGCCCGCGGCGGCGGCGACCCGGGCGATGCGTCCGTCGCGTTCGGCGCGCAGCACGTTCTCCATCTTCATCGCGTCGACCACGGCGAGCGGCTCGCCGGCCTTGACCTCCTGGCCCGCCCGCACGGCGATCGAGACGACGCGGCCGGGCATCGGCGAGAGCAGGACGCGCTTGCGCCCGCGCGCCGACTTGACCGGCATCAGGGCGGCGAGCTCGGCGGCGCGGGGGCGCCGGACCACGGCGAACGCCGCGCTGCCGGCGTGCGACAGCCGGTAGCCCTGGGAGCGGCGCTCGACCTGCACGGTCACGTCCCGCCCGTCGACCGTGACCGCGAGCGGCGTCGCGCCGGCGGCCCAGGCGCCGCGCACCGCCAACCGCCGGCCGTCAAGCTCCACGTCGACGCCGCCCGCCTGCTCGGAGACGGCGACCGGATGCGGCGCCCCGTCGAGGCTGACGACCCAGCGCTCTCGAGGCCGTGAGCCCTGGCGCGGCGCCTGGCCGCGGTTGCGGCTGGCGCGCGCCTCGGCGCGCACGTGGACGAGAACGGCGACCCCGATCAGCACGTCGAGCACCTCGCCCTCGGCCGGCGCGCCGTGGAACCCGTCCGCGTACTCCTCGGCGACGAAGCCAACGCCGAGCCGGCCCGCAACGAAGCGCGGATGGCGCATGATCGCGGCGAGAAACCCGAGGTTGTGCCGCGGCCCGCGGATCTCGAACGCATCGAGCGCCGCGCGCATGCGCGCGATCGCCACCTCGCGCGTCGGCCCCGAGGCGCACAGCTTGGCGATCAGGGGGTCGTAGAACACGCTGACCTCGGCGCCTTCGTACACGCCGTCATCGAGGCGGATGCCCTCGGCCTCGGGCGGCGGGCGGTAGCGCAGCAGGCGCCCCGGCGACGGCAAGAAGCCGCGCGAGGGGTCCTCGGCGTAGATCCGCGCCTCGATCGCCCAGCCATCGAGCCGGATGTCCTGCTGGCCGAAGGCGAGCGGCTCGCCGGCGGCGATGCGGATCATCTGCTCGACCAGGTCGAGGCCGGAGACCATCTCTGTCACCGGATGCTCGACTTGAAGTCTCGTATTCATTTCAAGGAAGTAGAATTTCTTTTTCGAGTCAACGATGAATTCCACCGTGCCCGCCGAACGGTAGCCCACCGCCCGCGCCAGCGCCACCGCCTGGGCGCCCATTGCGGCGCGCATCCGGCCATCGAGCAGCGGGCTCGGCGCCTCCTCGACGATCTTCTGGAAGCGGCGCTGGATGGAGCACTCCCGCTCTCCGAAATGCACCACGTGGCCCTCGGCGTCGCCCAGCACCTGCACCTCGATGTGGCGGGACCGTTCGACATACCGCTCGCAATAGAGCCGCCCGTCGCCGAAGTACCGCGCCGCCTCGCCCTTGGCGATGGAGAGCTGGGCCTCCAGCTCCGCCGCATCCCCCACGATGCGCATCCCCCGCCCGCCGCCGCCCGCGGCGGCCTTGATCAGCAGCGGAAACCCGATGGCGGCGGCCCGCTGGGCGAAGGTTTCCGGCGCATCCTCCTCGTCGGCCGCTTCCAGCACGGGAAAGCCGCCCTCCGCCACGAAGCGCCGGGCCCGCACCTTGTCGCCCATCAGCTCGATGGCCTCCGGCGAGGGTCCGATAAAGCGGATGCCCGCCGCCTCCACCGCGCGGGCGAATGCGGCGTTCTCGGAGAGAAAGCCGTAGCCCGGATGCACCGCATCGGCCCCCGTGGCGCGGCAGGCGGCCACGATGGCGGTGACATCCAGGTACGCCGCCGAGGGCGGGTTTCCGGCGATTTCGTGAGCCTCGTCGGCCTCGCGGCAGGCCAGGGAATCCGCATCGGTCGCGTGGTGCGCGACGACGCTGGAGATTTCCAGGGTGCGCAGCGTCCGCGCAACACGCACCGCGATCTCCCCCCGGTTGGCGATCAGAACTTTGGCGAATCGGGTCATCGAGTAAAGCCCCAATCGAACAGGCGGACGGTCATCTCATCGATCGGGCGTGCCGCACGATCTGTCATGCTGAGCGCAGCGAAGCATCTCCATGGACTACAGAGCGGAGTCATCCTTCAGTCTTCCTGTAGAGATTCTTCGCTTCCCTTTCGATAGGCTCAGCGCAGGGCTCAGAATGACATCGAGGAGTGAGAGGTTTTTCCGTAGTTCCGTACGCAGCGTCGACACCCCCATCCCTCAAGCCGCGTCGACCACTTCCTCCCGCCAGCCGTAGCGGTCGACCCATTCGGCGGGGACCTCCACCGGCAGGTCGAGCAGCATCTGGGCGAAGGCCTTGCCCTGGGGGTCCATGCGCAACGAGGCGGTGCCTCCGCCGCCGAGCACGTGGCGCAAGACGAAATTGAATCCGTTGATCCCCGGCAATTCGTAACGCACCACATCGCCCCGCAGGATGTGGGCGAAGTACGCCGCCACGGCCTCGGCGGTCACCGCCCCCCGCAACAGGGGCACATATTCCGCCCGGCGCGCCATCAGGCCGATGTTGGCGTGGTCGCCCTTGTCTCCGCTCCGGCCCCAGGCCAAGGCTTCCAGGGGCACGG